>JAJZHL010000112.1:1217-4110 GCA_021804505.1 Pseudomonadota bacterium
CCCCTTACTGTAAAAGACTTATTGGAAGAATCTCAAATACTAGCAAATCGTTATGCAGCTGATGGTAAAAAAATAGATTTTATGCCATTTTACCACTCTCTCCTGGAAAGAATTAAGAATTTTGAGTTGGCAGCAGCACATACTCCACAAGAGAGTAAAGTCTTGGAATATTTATATGCACTCACAATGAGCCAGCTAGCAAATATCAAAGCTGCTCAAGACAATTTACTTATTGTTGATATACATCAATATTTAACAAATCTTATAGATAGGGATTTTGCTACATTAAAAACACTTAAAGGAAACGAATTAAGAGATTATTACACGGCTCAATATGGTGAGCAAGTTGATAATAAGATCAAAGAGGCTGACTCCTTCCTTGATGCATTACACCATGATCTAAAAACTCAACAACAAGCCATAGAGACCGAAATTGCAAAATTAATACAGGAAGTAAATATCGCTAGAACGGTTGCTGTGGTTAATAGAGAAGCACTGATAGAGAAACAGCAAGAATTAGCAGATGCGCGACATAAAAAGGCTATATTTGGTGCTCTAACTATTGCAGTGCAAGGGGTGGGAATGATGTTTCCGCCAGCTGGTCCTATAGTTGCCGGTGTGGTAAATGCAGGTCTTGCTATGGTAAATAACCCATCATTTGAAACAGCAATGAATTTTGCTGGAAAAGTTGTAGAGATGAAAAACCAGTTGGGAACGTTGCCACAAGAACCAGATCCTGAAAAAAATACTAAAAAACACGAAGTAGACTTATTTAAGAAGGTAAATGAACTTGCGAAAACTGTAGCTCCTTTAATAAAGGACACGCAAGCTTTAATAAGAGAAAAAAGCGGAGATGATGCTAGACTTGCACAGTTGGACAACGAAATTGTAAAAATCAACAACTATACACAACAATTAGATGCTTACCTTGCTACTGTGCCTCAAGCCCTAGGGAACTACTTAGAAGGTATGGTAAATGATGTAATAGATTTCCAGGCTGCGTTGCAAGATAGGTCTCTAGTAGCTCTCGAGTTTAGCAAACTTGAGATCAATCGATTTCTTGAAGGTATGAAGAAAAATATCAAAACGATTGTTGGGGGGTTTGCTGCCAGTGAAAGTTTTGAAGATATTGTTGCAAAGGTAGAAGAAGCTATAGAAGTAAGTACAAATATCTGTATGCGTGTGCAGGACTACCGTGATCATATAGCTTTTGCAAATTATATTGCTCATTTACATAGTGTTCCAGTTGAAAACATAGATGTAGGAGCTGAGTATCAACAAGATATTAAAAGATTAAATTTAGATATACAACAAAATATTGTTCAAGAACAATATCGTCGTATCCTTAAAGCAATTGAGCAGTGGGCCTTCCCATTTGCAGATAAGTTTTTGAGTGCAATTCCTAACCTAGAAACCACAGATTTTGATATAATGGCCCGTAATTTGCCGATAATATTACGTAAGATTAATGAATATCAAACATCATTGCTTACGATGGATCAAGCTATAAAGTTAAGGTCATTTAATGCCATCCCACCTACTTTCCCTTTTATTACTTGGAGTTATGATAATAATCCTGAAAAAATTGAATCTATACTGAAAGGCGAGCCTGTTATCCTAAAGGCAAATATTGGAAGGTCGAAATTGGATGCCATAAAGTTTAGCAAAATAGGTATTAAATTAACTTGTAATGACAGACAAGCAGCTTTAGATACTACACTTGAAAATAAATATATAGTGTCTTTACAGCATAGTGGCGTTTCTTATTATCGTTATGACGGCAGCGTATATCAAATCAATAATGATAACCCTATCATTATTGAGTATTCATTTAAAATGCACCCTGATGGGGTTACACCTGTTCATCGTAGTAAGGCATATGAAAAAATGTCTCAAGGAGATATATTGCTAAGTCCTTATACTTCTTGGATTGTAAGAATCGAACCCGCTCCGACCATGCAGATAAATGCAACCTTATTTGATACATTCCGTGATGTTTTAAAGACATTTAGAATCGATCTTATAGGAGAAGGAAATTTCGTAGATCGGCCGAAATTAAATACCGCTTTAAAATTAGAACCATATTATCAGAAAGTTAGTGATATAGAGATAACGAGTGATGAACAAGTAGAAAGAGATGAAGAAATAGCAGGAAATGGTACAGCTGTTTACAAGGGAAGTAGTTACTGGAACCAGTACAGTAAAGTAGCAATGAAAAATATACTAGGACTTAGACTTAAGAGTGCTGGCATAGGTAATGAAGCAATAACAATTTATCCAAATGAAGTTTTTAATGAAACCAACGCGGTAGATTTCATCCAAGACTTGAGTAAGAAGATAAAAGCTGCAGTTACAACCGCAGAGGATTATAATGCTGCCCAAGACCCCTTATTATTAATACCTATTAACTTAGATAATAAGCACTGGGTAGGAATGACTATAGAATTTACAGATGGTAAGATTAACGTTACCTATATGGATTCAGAAGGAAATAGTATACCCAAAACTCTCAATGTTGGCTTAAAAACAGTGCTTGCCAAAATATACCCCCATACAAGAATAAAGATCACCGAAAAAGCAGTAGAACAGCAAGAATCTAACAATTGTGGATTAGAGGTAATAGAGAATTTGATAGCTGCAGTGGCAGGCGAAGCTGAGCGAATAGAGCAAGATAAGGCTCTAGCATTTCACTCAAAGTTGTGGGAGCAACATTTGATAGAGACCTTTTTAGAAGAAGAGCAAGCCAAGAAATATACTATGGAAGCTAAAGACAAGCGACCTGAGATCAATCAACTAAATAGTGTCAGCCAAGAATCTCCTCAAAATAGAGCGATTGATAAGACATTAACTGTGAAAATGGAGGTAAGTAGCAAGAAAGAGACTAAAACAGAAA
>JAJZHL010000113.1 GCA_021804505.1 Pseudomonadota bacterium
TCTATTATTTCTATTAAAGAATATCAAGAAGTTTCATCGACGGCACTCGATGGTTTTTTGCAGCTACCATTAGAATTAATTGCCACTGAGATTTTTTACTTTGTAGAAAAAAAAGAAGTTACTAAAGCATTCGCACATCAAGCATATATCTGGCAAGTCAGTAAGGATCCGGAGATAGCTGGAATTACAGGAATAGATAAGGTAATGAATTCGGACGATAATACACCGAATCAATATTGTAAGCAGCAAATATCTATTGCAATTATAGGTTCTGATTTGACCAAGTTAGATCAGGCAATAGCTAGAGCATCAGAAGAGCTGGCAAAAATTGGTATTGTTCACGTACGAGAAGATATTAATTTGGAACAAACATTTTGGGCCCAGCTCCCCGGTAATTTTTCTTTCGTTAGGCGAATGGCTCCAACTATGATCGGAAATACCGCTGCGCTTGCCTCTCTACATAACTTCCCAACGGGTAATCAGTACAATAGGTGGGGTAAGGCAGTGACTTTACTACGTACTGAGAAAGGGACGCCTTTTTTTATGAATTTCCATACAAAGGATAGTAATAGAGGAAATACTTGTATTTTTGGTACTACTAAAACCGGCAAAACTGTCCTGACAAATTTTTTGCTTTCTGAAGCCACTAAGTATGAACCGACAATATTATATATTTCCAATAACAATGATTCTCAAATTTTTATTGAAGCCATTGAGGGAGAATGGATTGTAGCGGAGAAAAATGTAATAAACCCATTTATAATTGATGATAAGCCGGATGGCAGGAAGTTTATTACAGAGTTTTTGAAGATTATTTGCAACCATTATTTTACTCCTTTAACAGAAATAGAAGTGGGTTTTTTAGAAAAATTTACTGACCAAATATTTGCTTTAGATAAAAAGAAGCGAGATTTTACTTCAATTTTAAAAGCTATGGACTTTACGCTAGAAGGAGGAGAGTCAATTAAACTTAAGTTAAGTGACTATGCAGAAGGTGGCCTGTATGAAGATGTAATAGGTGGAAAAGCATTTTCTCTATTAGAAAAGGATATTAAAGGGGTAAATTTATATTCTTTTTCTGCTCAGTCTTTTACAGAACGCTTTTACCCTACTGATAAAAAGCTAGTTGATGATTTTTTAAGGAAGTTAACTGTTCATAATAGTCTAGCTGCAGCTTTAATATATGCGTTAAGCTATAATCTAACGTTAGTTGGAGAAAATCCTAAGATATTAGCTGTAGATAATTTAGATAGTTTGTGCAAGCCTGACAATTTTATTAGTATTATGAAAGATATTTCTGATAGACTTGAACAAAATAATGCAATAATACTAAGTAATTTCAACTATGCTTATATTCAGCCAGGGGCAGAAAATATATTACAAAGTTGGCTAGAACTGATAGATACTAAAATAGTGCTACCTTCAGAAATTAAGCTAGATGATGTAAGTAAGGTTTTAAATTTAACAGAAATGGAGCTAGATACATTATCAAAATTTTCTTTAGTATCTAGAATATTCCTAGTAAAGCAAGACTCTAAATCTGTTGCTGTAGAGCTTAGTATTGGTGGTTTAGTTGGAATTGTCAGGATTCTCTCTGCAAAAGAGGGGGAATTGAAAATATACAAAGAGATATTGCAACAATATCCAGGGCATCCTGAGGATTGGATTGTCCCATTGTATAAAGCATTAAATCTTAACTGATATGTTAATGGTAAGAGGACTCTTTAAGTGCTAAAAAGATATTATCTAGCGTTTTGCCTAATAATTTACACTTGTGGTGCACATGCATCATTTTGGAGTGATGTTGGGGATTGCTTTAAAGACCTCTGTAATTGTGGTCAGACAGATGTACAAGAAATATGGAATGGTGAGGTTAAGAGAACAATAAAGCCGGGTACTAACTGTCCTCCCTGGAATAAGCAGGATGGGAGGAATACAGATAATTGCCTTATTCAGTTTGATCCCCCCCATACATGGGCCCAATTTTACCTAACTCATTGTGCTGAACGCACAACAGAAAGTACCTACTTTGAGCCTAAAATTCGTATAAGAACCCAAAGCTGTAATGCTTTTGCATGTTGGCACCAATCTACCACTTTAAAATGGGATGGAGACTGTATAATATGGCCAGGCTTTTATGCGTTACCATTGCTCAGGATTTGCGCTAGAATAGCAGTACCAGCTGTGCCACCTGATCCTCAAGGATTAAATCAATCGGGAACACCTGCTGATCCTGGTTATACTGTTGGACAGCACTTAAATGATGTTGGTTTTACAGAAAATGATACGATATACTATGATGTCGATGGTAAGGAGGTTGTATTTAATCGGCCAAAGCTTTGTGCATATAGCGATCCTGGCTTAGTCAATTTAGTTTCTGCAACAGGGGTACATATAGACCCATTTGACTGGAATCCTGTAAGCCAGCCTCTACATAAAACCACAGCATTAAGTCCTATAATCAAGGTATTAATATTCTTACTGGATCAGAATATGTCAGGTGCCACACTATTAGCACAACTAATGGAAATGATAGGAGCAGAAGATATACCTGGGTTGAACCTATTGTACACGATTCTGCAGGCAATAGGAATGATTTTTGAATTGTTTACTACACTTGTAGAAGAGGTATTGCGGGCAGTAGGTTCCTTGAATGGTAGTGTAGATAATTACCTTTTTGGCTGTGTAGAGTTACCTTTTGGACCATTTCCTCCACCATATTGCCCTAAGATAGCTCCTTTTGTACCTACACCTTCTACTAACCTAATTTGTAGTAATAAAAGGACAGATGGTAGTGGCTTTTTTGATCAGAGCACTACAATAGCTCCGTGTGTTGTCTCGAAAACTCCTAATAACATAGTACACAATACTGTACGAGTTGGTTTTGATGATTTGATACCTTTGTGTAAAGGCGGAGAAAATCCTTTAGAAACAGATAAATGTGTAAGCTTACTGAATTTCCCAATTTCAGCTAAAGCTTATCACACTACTACAGCTCAGCGTGATATGATAAGGCCTTGTACTAGCCCAACTGATAACAGTGTTTGCGTAAACACCAAGATTGCCCATACGTGTAATATATCAGATTCTTCATTAAATGGATGCCAAGAGGGATTTAGGATAGTATATGCCCAAAAAACAGCTGGCCGTTCTGTACCTACTAGCTATTTTAATGATGATCTAGTAGATTGTAATGCTTCTGGGGCTCAAAATGCTACAATTTGTCAAGAAGTATGGGGAGTTAACGTTGGGCAGTTTGTAGATGTCCCTATAGCTTTCCCTGTAATACAAGGGCAAACAGCAAACGATCTTATGTCACTCCAGCGTGAAGTAAGCTTACATGATAGTGAGGATAGGGCAAGAAGGTTTGTCGTATCTATTGTTAGGGCACCAACATCAAACAACACTTTTGATCCACCTTTCTTACAAGATCCTAAGTATATTTGTGTAACAGAAGGCAATAGTTTAGTTGGATGTGAGGAAAGAGTAGAAAATGGTTATCGAATTTCAACATATGACTGTTTATCATCATATAATGGTGTAAGTTGTTTGAGCAACAGTTATTATACACCTCAATTTATTGCTTCAATAGAGGCTATAGAAAAATTACCAGATGGCACTGAGAAAGTAACCAATTCTACTACTACAGTTGTGAGCCCATTATCGGTCAATAGTAGCCCTAAGCCAGCAGCTGGCCAGATTGAAGCTATAGTAAATTTGGCTGGATATGAATTTAGTTCCTTTATGGCTGATATTCAAACTTCTCCATCAAAATACACTGCTGCGCCATTTTCTGGAGCGAATTCTCTAAACCCATTGACTATACATGGTACATATAAGGATGGTCAAAAACCTTATGAATCTAGTGGTAAGCCAACAAAGGGAGCTGTATATTTACACGGGCTTGAATATGTAAATGGTCAGTATATTCAAGGTGGTAATGCAGGTTGTTTACAGCCAAAAAATGCAGAGAGATGTTTGCCATCAATCAATGACACAAACTGTGTACTCGCGAATTTACTCGAAATTTCTCCTGTTGGTACTTC
>JAJZHL010000114.1 GCA_021804505.1 Pseudomonadota bacterium
TGTAGTGAAGGCTGCTCTTTAGGCGTAAAATATTCTTTAATCTTCGCTTTTTCTTCACGTAATTTTTTGACTTGCCTGTTAATTCCTTCAGCTTGCCCCTTATCTTTTTGTCCTGACAAAGTTTTTCTTTCTTTATCTATTTCGGCCAACCTTTGCTCATTAACGTAAAAAGTTTTCTCATCCACGTGTGCTAAGGTTCGGAAAAACTTAGCTAGCTCGTGAAATTTTACTTTCTTTTGATCATCTGTCAATTTGAAATAGTCTTTATCTCTTACTAACTCTGTTAAGGCTAGAGTTTTTATATGCTGCTCTTGCACATTTTGCTTTAGTTCTATTAAATTACTGTAATTCCCAGCGTATTGATGCTCCTCATTAATATGCAACTTTAGTACTGCGGCAACATCCACTGAATATTTAGCATTGACTCCTCCACCAATTAGTGAGGCCACTGTAACTACACCATTCTTTACAGCATTTGCAATTGCAACTGGACTTCCTGATAACGCTATCATAGAAGTTGCAGTAAAATTAACCACTGATGGAGCGCTATCACTAAGGACTTTGCTAGCACTTAGACCCCATTCTGAATTAGTCTTCACTTTATATTTATTAACCTGTTCCTTTGGCCTATATAATTCTTCACTTAAGATTTTAGTTAATTTAGGATCCATTTCGAGTATATAATCCTGTTTACTAATCTCACCACGATTCTTTACCAGCAAATCACTTTCTGCTGCAAGCTTACGGAGAGTTCTTGTTTTTACAGTATCAATAATTACACCTGCTGTAACAGCAGTTAACGATATAATAGCTGCAGTCACAACAAATGGAATTGCTGGGGGCCACAAGCCTGATATTACTGCCGTAGCAAATAAAATAGTAACCGTACGACTCATTGCGCTACCAAGTAAGACCTTACCAGCTTTTGTATTAGATACTTCAGTCCAAAGTGTTACAATTGGCTGTACTTTTTCTACAATATAAGAAAAGAATCGGCTAATCAGTGATGGCTTTTCAATAAGCTCCACTTCCCATTTATTCTGTTTCCTATAGGACTCTAATCTAGTCTCTTCCCGTTCACTTACTATACCAAAATCATCTTTACTACCTTTTTTCAAAGGTTTGATAGGCCCAAGAGGCATCTTTTTGATTAGGTCATTCTCATCTTCTGTAAGCGCTGTTTTATCGTCTTTAGCTAACCTTATAGGTGACTCTAGGACTGTTGGCTGTACTTTTGTACGTCTGACATTTTTCCTATCCCTATCAGGTAAGAGCCTGCTGAGGTTTTTTTCGGTTGCTGATTTATTTTCACTTACTGATAAATCATGATCTTCAACTTCTGGGATCAAAGAATCTAGTACCTTGAGATCTTCCATAAACACACCATTAATATTCTTTTATAAAACATGCTGCTACGTCAATTTCTTAAGCAAAGTTGCTGTTAACTTAACCTAAAAATACTAGTACATACGTAAATATCTTACTTTAGTTTATTCTTTTACGTACATAATTACCAGGAGCATCTTCTATATATTTGAGTTTTGAGTATTCAAGTGATGTAATTTTCTCACCACTGTTGTTTTTAAGCCAGGCAAGCCAGTAAGGCCACCATGAACCTTGATGTTCTTCAGAATTGATGTACCACGACTCACTCGTAAGAGATAAATTTTCGTTTGTTTTATAATTATATTTAGATTTTGAAGGAGGATTAACTACTCCTGCAACATGACCAGAATTGGTAAGGCAAAATACTTTATTACCACTTATAAGGGATAAACCTTCATAGACCGATCTCCATGGAGCTATATGATCATCAACTGCGGCAAGAAAAAAAGTATTGCAATCTATCTTGCTGAGGTCAATTTTTGTTCCAAGCAATGAAATTCCACCTGGTTTTTTAAGAAAATTATTGAGATACATATTGCGCAGGTAATAGCTATGCATATTAGCTGGCAAATTTGTTGGATCGGCATTCCAATATAATAAATCAAAAGGCATTGGGGTTTTGCCAAGTAAGTAATTATTTACAAAGAATGACCATACTAGATCATTTGCTCTAAGCAGGCTAAAACTATTGGATAAATAACGACCATCAAAATATCCTTTGGTATTCATTTCTTGCTCAATGATGGCAATTGACGACTCATTAATAAAAATTCCCACTTCACCAGGATTTGTATAATCCAAAAGAGTGGTCAGAAAACTGGCACTATTAATATAGTTTAGATTTTTTGCTTTAAGATAGGCAAGGACAGTTGCAAGAAAAGTGCCACCTATACAATAACCTATGCAATTAATATTTTTATACCCTAAGGACATTATATATTCACAAGGCTCTAATATACCTTCTTTCAAATAATCCCCATAAGTTTTATCTACTAATTGTTCATCTGGGTTAACCCAAGATAACATGAAAACCTGAAAGTTATTTTCAACAAGATATGCCACCATTGAATTATGCTTTGAAAGATCAAGTATATAATATTTATTAATGCAAGGAGGAATTATAAGTAATGGTATACTGTGCACTTTATCTT
Organism: Pseudomonadota bacterium; assembly: GCA_021804505.1. Lineage (GTDB taxonomy): Bacteria > Pseudomonadota > Alphaproteobacteria > Rickettsiales > Rickettsiaceae > Tisiphia. The sequence goes on from JAJZHL010000114.1 coordinate 2,538, forward strand.
TAGGCTCATAACATATTAATTGAACTAACTTGTTTTGAAAGATCACCTTTCCTTTAGTAGCCGCAATATTCTTACCAAGATGAAAAGCGCTCTTGTCAGTAGTGTTAATGTTCAATATATCACCTGAACTTTTGATATCTAACAGAAGATTCTCTAGCCCCTGGATTAGGTTTTTGCCGCCTGTTTCTAATGTTTCGCTAAAAACTTTCGGATTATAAATAGCAAAATTGGAAGGAGCGAATGCATCAATAAATTGCTTGGTTATAAATTCTAGATGCTGTTTAAGATCAGTGGCTAGCTCATATTGTTTGACATTCTCCTTTAACCATTCAGACGACATAAGATAAAATTGTTGTACAAAATTGAAATATACGTTGTCTTCCCAAGCAGTATCCTGAAACCTCCTATCCCTACTCTGCGGTTGATACAAAGGCTCTATTGGCTTTCCAGAAAATTTCTCCACTGAATTAATCATTAAATCCTGAAACTTCTTAATATACTCGATATTTAACTGTAAAAACTTTTCAGGATTGGACATTAATTGTTCACTAACACTTGATAATATCATCCTGTTTTTATCCATATCAACTAGAGAAGGAGGAATTATATTACCCTTGCCCTGCATTAAATACAGTATAACCTCTTGATACTTATCACTAACTTGTTTCATATTATGGATTATTTCATCACTGGAAATATCGTTCATTAAATCCCCTTTTTTATTTCTATTACTACTTATATTATATACCTAGCTTACTCCAAATTTTATCAATCTTATCTACAACCTCTTTGGTCATTTCTATTTTCTGGCCCCATGCCCTACTTGTTTCTGGAGAAATCTTATTTGTAGCATCTATGCCCATTTTACTACCAAGACCTGATACAGGTGATGCAAAATCAAGATAATCTATTGGCGTATTCTCAGTCAGCACAGTATCTCTTGCTGGATCACTTCTAGTAGATATAGCCCATACCACCTCTTGCCAATTGCGGATATTTATATCCTCATCTACAACAATAACAAATTTTGTATACATAAATTGACGCAAAAAGGACCAAACCCCAAACATTATTCTTTTTGCTTGCCCAGGATAAGATTTTTTTATAGATACAACTGCTACTCTATAGGAACATCCCTCAGGTGGTAGCCAGAAATCTACAATTTCAGGATATTGTTGCTGGATTATTGGGACAAATATCTCATTCAATGCTTCACCTAATATAGAAGGTTCATCAGGTGCTTTACCTGTATAAGTGCTTAAATATATAGGTTTCTTTTTCATTGTAATGGTTTTAATATTGAAAACTGGAAAATGCTCCACATCGTTATAATAACCTGTATGATCACCAAAAGGACCTTCAGGAAGATATTCATCGAAATTTATATATCCTTCCAGCACTATTTCACTATGAGCTGGTACTTGTAAATTTACA
>JAJZHL010000115.1 GCA_021804505.1 Pseudomonadota bacterium
CCCAACACTTCGCTGGCTTTGCGGATGCCTTCGTTCAATTCCTCAATAGATCCTATACAAATTTCTTCTTCCCCATCTTCTGTTCTCCATACCGGCAATGGTGTGCCCCAATAGCGGCTGCGGCTCAGGTTCCAATCCACCATATTTTCCAGCCAGTTCCCAAAGCGACCTTCCCCGGTTGATTTTGGTTTCCAGTTGATGGTTTCGTTTAAGTCGAACATTCTATCCTTAACATCAGTTACTTTAATGACTTATTTAGTATCTTTTATCCATCCTTTGAAAATACTGAAAGTAAAATTTTATGCCATTTTTGCTTTCTTTATAGCTTGGCCATACCTTGCAAACACTGTTTCTAGTGGTTTTGAATTAATGTTAATCCAAATGTATGTGGTATTTTTTATACCATCTGAATTTCCTGCAGTTCCTTGTTTTTGTAAAGCTTTCCCTGTATTTAAGAGATTTAGCACCTTCTCTTTAATTTTTGCAATTTCTCGTGCTTTAATGTACGTAATTATGTCTTTTGGACTGGCGTTTCTTACAACTAAGTTTGGCCACTATGGGGCTCTTTTCTTAGTAATTCCAGTAACTATAGGTTACGGACTTGGTTTATTACACTTTGAACGATTGGAGAAAAAGGAGAATGACAGTGACAAAAACCTGCTTGATCTTGTTGACACTGACAAGCAGTTTGCTTAGGTGAAAGGTTTTTGCTGCATAATTTGATTAGTTTCTTTTTAACTTTATATAAACCTAGATAAGAAGCAAGCGGTATAAAGTGTATTACAGTCTCATCGATTATCTTCTTAGCTTTATCAGGTGGCATAGCGCTTATAGTTTGCACATTATGTAATCTATCGAATAATTTAACATGTAGCACATCTTTTTTATACTCTGTAAACAGTAAATTTATATTCTCGCCAGCCGTGATTTTTCTATTAAATTTAATTCTTGTTAAATCTTCTACTTGATCAGCAATATAATTATTAAAAATACAAGCTATATTTTCTTTAGTTAACTCAGTATCCTCAATCGTGTCATGTAATAGTGCGGTCACTATTATGTCGGTTCTAAAGAGACAATCAGCAACCATATAAGCCACTTCTATAGGGTGGGAATAGTAAGGTTCTCCAGACTTTCTCATCTGGCTACCGTGGTATTTTCTAGCATAATAGATAGCTTTTTTAACCTCTCGAAGGTCTACCTGATTATTTGCTATTTTATTTAATATAGTCAGCTTACCTATTAGGCGGTCTGAGTAACCACAAGATTCGAATTTTGCCTGCCAACAATGTATATCTTCCATATAGATAAAAGCCCTGTGAGTCATCCTGAACTTGCTTTAGGAGGATGACCTTACGTAAAAATTTTAACTATTAATATTGAAATTTTCTTTTTATAGCAAAAGATTTTTAACTATTAGTAGGGATTTTCTTTTTCAGTATGGTTTATGTAACAGGGAAGAATTTATTATTTTTTACGTTGACGAGCGTCATGAAATTGAGTTAAATGAAAATATTTAGAATCAGAAAAGCAAAGAATATATGTCTAGTTTATCATCTGAAACAGTTATTCATTCAGCTTTAGGTGAGCAAAAACACCTTACTAAAGAACAAAAGGAAGCAGTTGGGTTGCTTTCTATTGGGACTTTCTTAGAGTATTTTGACTTAATGCTATATGTTCATATGGCTATCCTATTAAATGAGTTATTTTTTCCTCCAACTGATCCTTTTACGGCATCATTACAATCTGCCTTCGCTTTTTGTTCAGTATTTGTTTTAAGACCAGTAGGTGCACTAATTTTTGGTACTATAGGAGATAAAATGGGTCGAAAACTGGTCGTTGTTATTACAACCTTTCTTATGTCTGTTTCATGTATTGTAATGGCCACACTTCCTACGTATGAGCAGATTGGCATAACTGCTGCATGGTTAGTTACCATCTGTCGTATGGTGCAAGGCATGTCCTCCATGGGAGAAATAGTAGGTGCAGAAATTTATCTAACTGAATTTGTCAGACCACCTGTACAGTATCCAGCTGTAATGTTAATTGCAATTTGTTCAATTGTTGGGGGAACAGTAGCCTTAGGAACTGCATATATTACAACCACATATCAATTTAATTGGCGCATTGCTTTTTGGGTTGGAGCCGCTGTTGCTCTAGTTGGTGGGGTTGCAAGGACAGCCTTGAAAGAAACTGCAGATTTTGCGAATGCGAAACGTAGGTTAGAAAGTACTTTAAATAAGTCTGGAGTAGATATCGTTAAATTAAAGAGTGATCCTGTAATCAACGAAAAAGTACGTTTCAAAACCTCAATTGCATTATTTTTAATACAGTGCGGGTGGCCATTATGTTTTTATTTTACATACATTTACTGCGGTAACATTCTTAAAAATCAATTTGGTTATAAAGCTGAAGAAGTAATACACCAAAATTTAATAATATCGCTTATAAATTTGTTTGGTTATGCTGTGATAACATATTTAAGCTATAAGATCCATCCGCTAAAAATATTGAAAGCCAAGCTATTTATATTCTTTCCATTCTTAGTATTCGTACCATATTTGCTAAGTGGCGCCAGTAGTCCAATGTATATATTTTTATTGCAATCTTTTGTTATGTTATTTGTATTGAGCACTAATCCAGCTACTCCTGTATTTTATAAACATATACCTATTTTTAGACGTTTTACTTATGGTAGTATGATATACGCTATCTCACGAGCACTAATGCATATCCTTACATCTTTTGGAATTGTTTATTGTGAGAAGTATTTTGGACAGTGGGGAATATTGTTGGTCATCATTACTATGGTAATAGGTTATGGATTTGGGATATTTTACTTCGTTGCTTTAGAGAAGGAATCAGGCAGTTACTCGAAGACTCCTGCTTATTCATCAGGTTAATGCTTTTAATGCACAATTCTGACAATATCTGCTCAATTCTTGGAACTCCAAGGTAGATGCTAAGGCTAATAAATCTCATAAGCGTTTCATCTACAGTCTTCCTAATTTTCTTAGAAGATTTTATATTAATAGTTTCCATATTATGTAATCTATCAATAATTTTGATAAGCAACACTTCTTTATCTTCATGCATGTAAGCATTATGCAAGATCTGTTCTATACTGAGCTTACTGCCATCAGGTCTATCGCGTGTAAGCCTATCGACCATTTCAGCCACTCTAGGTCCAAAAATATCAAGTATTATACCGGTTGTAACGGCACTATCCTCTACAATGTCGTGCAATATACTAGCTACTATAACATCAGTTTTTAAAAGATAATCAGATATCATATAAGCTACCTCTAGTGGATGCGAATAATACGGCTCACCTGAAAGTCTTTTTTGATCTCCATGATATTTCTTAGCGTAATAGATAGCTTTTTTGACCTCAGTAATATCTACTTGATGTGGGGCGCTATTATTAAGCTCTGATAGCTTACCGAGCAATTTATCAGAATAAGAGCAAGGTTCAAATTTTTCTTGCCAACAATCTATATCTTTCATATGAGTAAAATCCCTGTGAGGCATCCTGAATGCCCAGTTTGTTATCCTGAAATAAATGCAGCATGACCTTACGTTATGTGCTAAAGCTAATTATTATTGAATCTTTTCTTTACTGCAAAAGATTTTTACGTATTAGTAGGAGCTTTCTTTTACAGTATTATTAGTTTTTACCTATTATAGGTCACCCTAGTTAAAGCGAATTTAATCATAATAGCAATAAAAACTAGCTTTTATTGAAAATTTGCATAATTAATTATACTTCTGTTACTCAAACAACTAAACTAAAAAATAAAGTTACATGAAAGATATAGATTGTTGGCAGACAAAATTTGTATCATGTGTTTACTCTGATAAGTTACTTGCTAAACTATCAGATTTAAATAGTAATGCCCTTAAACAAGTGGATATTAATGAGGTCAAAAAAGCTATCTATTA
>JAJZHL010000116.1 GCA_021804505.1 Pseudomonadota bacterium
ATTTGTCAAAATATTTTGGCATTACGGCGAGCAGCGCCCAGCTTACTTCCACCCTATATTTCCTAGGTTTTGCCACTGGCATATTATCACTCGGCAGAATATCAGATCTCTGGGGTAGGCGAACGGTAGTATTATTTGGCATAACGCTATATATTGTGTCATCAGTTGCTAGCATCTTTGCGTTTAACGTCGAAATGCTTATGTGTACGCGCTTTTTCCAAGCTTTCGGTGCGAGCGTCGGTTCTGTTGTAGCGCAAGCAATGGCAAGAGATTCATATCAAGGAGCAAAGCTTTCGTATGTCTATACAAGCATAGCAGTATGGCTTGCATTTCTACCATCGCTTGGATCATCAATAGGGGGCTACGTAGTAGAATACGGTGGTTGGAAATATATTTTTTTATTTTTAAGCTTATTATATTCCACAATATTATTGGTTTATTACAGGTTGTTGCCTGAAACAAATCCATACATTTCCTACTCCCAAAATAACAGCTATCTCCAAGTCATTAAGACAGTATTAAGAGATAAATCGGTATTAGCGCACGCCTTCATCATTGGTGCATTTAATGGGATGAATTTTGGTTTTTTGATCGAGGCTCCGTTTATTTTAATCGATAATGTTGGAATATCACCCTCGCTTTATGGAAAGCTTGTTATACTACTCGGGCTCTCAAGTGCTTTTGGGGGTATACTTGGCGGCTATCTAATCAAGGAAAAGCATGTGGATGAAAGAAAAATTATGAAGAGGGGCTTAGCGTGCAGTTTAATTGGATGTAGTATGTTAGTATTGACATCTTATTGGGTGTTACAAAATACCTTAAGCAAAGACATAATTGTAGCCATGGTGTTCATGCCAATGATGCTTCATATGGTAGGCCATAACCTTCTTATCCCTATAGCACTGCGCTATGCTCTTGAGGATTACGCCAAGGTAACTGGCACCGCTGGGTCTATCTTTGGTACGCTATATTATTTAATTCTGGCCATTATTACCGTAATAATATCCAAACTGCACAACTCTACCTCTGTTAATTTTGCTATGCTGTTCTGGCTACTTAGCTTTGGCTCAGCAATTTGCGTATATTTAATCGGGTATTGGTCTCGTAAGTAAGGTGCCTGGGCAAGCTGAGCTAGCTTAGATATTAGCCAGGTTATTGCAAACACTAGACTTCCCTAGCTAAAACTACTTCTACGGGTGATTTGCATGTCGAACCGGTTCTCGAATCGTACGCGATACTAGAGTACGCTGCGGACCTTAGGATCCTTGTCTCCTTCAAATCTCTCAGTAGTAGCGATTTTTGTAGGAAGTTCACTAAAGCTGCGTTATCTTGGATGTTCAAATTTATCTTATTTACTGGGGTATTGTACAAATGGTTGCCGCACTTTTCTGAATGCCACTAAAAAGTTGTTAAAACAACTTATATTGGGTACTATAGGAGACGGAGCATCATGCTCAAATATAAGTAATAAAAGCAGCGTTGTTTTAATATAAGTCAATTTGTTAAAGGAGAATTATTATGAAAATCGTTGTAAAAAAAGCTTTAGGTAGCCCAACTATCGTTAGTGCACTTGTTATAAGTGGAACTGTTTATTATGCAATTAAGCATTTTTTAGGTGGTAATAATATAAAGAATGCACGGGATGACAAACAAGAAGACGCTCCAGAACCTAAATTACCTGAGGTTACTAATCCTGTGGAAGGAGAACTCAAACCTGAAGGTTGGCAAAATGAACCGGCAAATCCAATAAAGCAATATACAGGGCCAGCGCAGCAATTTAATAATAGTAATATTTTGCCTAGTTCTAGCAATTCGTCCCTGGTAATAGTACCTCCGCCTGGTACCTCGGAAGCGCTAGGGAATTCATTGGGTTCAATAGGAGGAGAGACTAGTTCAGAGTTTATTATCCTCTGATCTAAGATTAATCTTCTTATTAGGTGCTGCTTACGGCTATTGTGTGGTTTTCCTGGAGTCCCAGGGACAGCAGCTACATTAGCCTTCTTGTGAAGGCTAATGTAGACAAGCCTGACCTTTTAGGCTACTTTCTATAAGCCAAAGTAGAATTACAAAACCCCCTTGTCCTTTAATAGCAGGGCAAGGTGACAAGTAAGCTCACGGGGAGAAGAATGGGTGAATGATTTTGATTCATCAGGTTAGGACGCACGTATTATTTAGCATAAATGTGTGATATTTCTTTAATATCTAAATTCATCTTGTCTATTAAAATATTATATCTTATAGTGCCGATGCATTATTTAAAAAAATTTGCTAAATTAATTTCATTATTTACTCTAGCGAATTGAGCTATATACTCAAGGAATGATAATAAAAACGACGTTATTTTAATATAAATCAATTTGATAAAGGAGAATAATTATGAAAAGCGGTGTAAAAAAAGCTGTAGGGTACAGTACTGGTACTTATGTTGTTGGTGCAATTGCTGTAGCCGTATCTGCGTATTATGTGATTAAGTACTTTTTTAGTGGTGAAAATGTGAGCAGTGAAGATAGTAAGCAGCAAGATAATACTAAATCGAAAAGTGTTGATCAGATAAGACAAGAGCAACAAAGCCTCTTTGATAAGTATAATGAAGAAAAAAAGCTACAAAAAAAAAGAGAAGAATTGGAAGAAATAAAGCGAAAATATGGGTTAGATCAGGTACCTGAAAATTTGTCAAAGGAAGAAGTACAGGAATGGTATGCTAAGCAGCATAGCCTTGCAAAAGAGATAATGGAGCAGGAAAAGTCAGGTAATACGAGTCATTCTTTTGGTTTTCAAAATGAAATAGAGGAGAAGGACTTTGAGCAGTTTGAAGCTCATGGTAATAAGAGTAGTTCTCATAATCCTGATTTAGATGAGAAATTTAACGGACAAACCGGATTTGATCATGCTGCTAGCAGTAGTAGGGTTCCTTCTTATAAAAATACATCTCATGTAGATCATCAAAATAACACATATAATTTTGGAGCAGGAAATGTTAACACAACTCCTTCATTTCAAACTGACTATACCAGAGAGAGTAATAATAGTTGGGGGGGGAGTGAGGATAGAACTTTCCCTACTCAAACAACTAGTCAATCTAACATTCAATATTTGTCTTCACAGCATAATACCCATCCTAATACGATGCATTTCACTCAGCAAGAAGATTTTGGCAATTCAAGTTTCTGGCAAAATCCTTTTACTTGGGATGGAAAGGGCAATGACTCAGTGGGTTTAGGAGGACAAGAAAGCGATAACGATTTTGATCCAAATGACCTAGAGTGAGGCCTTAAACAAATACTGTTTCACTCCGCTTTATGACATCCCAGCTTTAGGCAGGAATCTAGTCTTTAATGGCTGGATATTGCTTCGGAAGTATTATAACTTTCTCACAATGGCCATGTGTCATCACGGGCAAGTATTAGCTGGGTGGGGATCCATTTTTTCTGGATCCCCGCCTAAAGTTGCGACAACATAAGAATTTACTTTTTGCTCTCAGTATTAGGAATGCCGAGATGCTACAAAACTCCCTTGTCCTTCAATAGCAGGGCAAGGTCGCCATTTTCGTACATTTCTTTCACTATGTCGCATCCACCTATGAATTCGCCTTTGATATATAGTTGGGGTATTGTTGGCCAATCGCTGAAGGTCTTTATATCTTCACGCAAACTCGTGTCTGCTAACACATTTATATCACGAAATGGCACATCCATTTTTTTAAGAATCATCACCACTGTTCCAGAAAAGCCGCACATTGGTGCATTTGCTGTGCCTTTCATGAATAGCACTACATCGTTATCTTTAATTTCTTGTTCTATAAAATCAAAATTTTTATTCTCTAACATTTTTAAATCCGCTAAAATTATAAACTTCTTTTACTTCTAAATATTCTCTTATGCAAGCTGAAATAATTGATAAAATTTTTG
>JAJZHL010000117.1 GCA_021804505.1 Pseudomonadota bacterium
AATCCTCATATGCGATTACTTCTGCTCGAATAAAACCCTTCTCAAAATCAGTATGAATAATACCCGCAGCTTTGGGGGCAGAGGTGCCTTGTACAAAAGTCCAGGCATGAGCTTCTTTTGGCCCTACTGTAAAAAAGCTTTTGAGCCCTAGTAGATTATATCCACCTTTAATAATTCTACTCAGACCTGTTTCAGTAAGACCTATACTTTCTAAAAATTCCTTTTTTTCTTCATTGCTTTCTAATATTGCAATATCCGCTTCTATTTTGGAAGAGATAATTAAATAATCTGCACCTTCTGCTTCAGCTTTTTTTTCTACCAGCTTAGTGAGCTCATTACCACTTGCAGCATCTTTTTCTAGCACATTACATATATATAAAATAGGCTTAGAAGTTAAAAGCTGAAGCTGATTTAAAGTAGCACTACCATAGGTAGGCACAAGGGTACGAACTGGTTTACCGCTTGCAAGAACTTCATATACTACTCTTAGCAATTCAACCTGTTCTTTTAATGTTTTATCCCCAGTCTTTAAACGTTTTTCAGCAGTAGTTAAGCGTTTTTCTATAGATTCAAGGTCAGCGAGGATTAATTCTGTTTCTATTATTTCTGCATCATTAATTGGATCAATCTTGTTATGAACATGCGTAATATCTGGGTCTTCAAAACAACGTAGTACATGCAAAATTGCATCCACTTCTCTTATATGCGATAAGAACTTATTGCCAAGCCCCTCCCCTTTACTTGCTCCTTTAACAAGGCCTGCAATGTCAACAAACTCTATATAAGCAGGTATGATCTTCCCTGAACCAGCAATAGTAGTGAGTTTTTCTAACCTTGGATCAGGAACTGATACTACCCCCGAATTCGGCTCTATAGTACAAAAAGGATAATTAGCAACCTCTGCAGCAATAGTAGAGGTTAAAGCGTTGAATAATGTAGATTTGCCAACGTTAGGCAAGCCAACGATACCGCATTTTAATGTCATATTTTTATTGTAGTTAATTTAGGTCAAATGCTTAAGTATAAAGCAAAATCCTTTAGAAGGCAACTGTTTGGAATGCAATACTTGGTGGAGAAGGATTGCCTCCAGGAATCCGAGCAAGTCATCCTGAACTTATTTCAGGATCTATTAAGTATTACTAAATTGAGGTATTATATAAATAATTCCCATCTGGGTTAATAGATTCTACCAAATTAATTTCTAATCACGATGCCAATTTTCAAGCTGTTTCTCCTTTGCTATTGCTTCGTTTGGGATGTTATATTCTTCTTATACTAGCTTTGTTAAGTTATATCCTCTACTAAACCCATCAATCCTTCTCTGTTTAGGTTTATAAATTCTCCTTAAGAGATTATTTGTCATACCAGTATACAAAATTCCTTTTGGTTTATTCGATAAAATGTACACATAAAAACAACATATTGCTACTTGGTAAAGAAGATTATGGATAGATCCTGAACCGTGTTTAGGATGGCACTTCTTTGCGAGTCGCAAGTTCCATGCCACCATTTAAACATTGTGTTTAAAAATAAATATTTACTACCCTAAAACTCCGTCTTCTGCTATTTTAGCAACTCCGTTAAGTAAAGTCTCATCCATCACCTCTTTCATTCCCCCCGGTAAGGCTAGCGATTTATCCTCTCCCATATTACTTTCCAAGAAGGTTCCTAAATGAGTAAAAACGCCTTTAACTCTACCTGCCAAGGTTTCAGGACCGTTATTTAGCTTACCTAGCACTTCCTTAACTGGTTGAAGCTTTTCACTGATTAGATGTTCGACATATGTTTTGGTAGCCATACCCTCTGTTGCAGTAGTTATTACTTGGTTCATGGCTTCTTCGTTTACAAATTTCTTAGCATCTAATGCCTGGCTAGTGATAATATCCTCTGTTGCAATAGTTATTTTCTTGCCTAGTGCTTGGAGTCCTTCTTTGCTAGCCTCTGATACCTCCTTTATTTTCTTGACTTGCTCGCCTATTGAGCTGAGTCCATTTTTGTTAGTTTCTAATACACCATTTATTTGCTTCTCTAACTGTGTTACGACTTTATCTATCGCCTGACTTACTCCTGTTCTGGTAGCCATATCCCTTGTTGCGTCACCTATCGCCCAGTCCATTTCGTCCTTGGTTACAGCGCTTCCTGCACGTTTAAGACCAAGATCATCAAAAATACCAAATTTTTCAGCCACGAAAGTAACAACAAGTATAGGGATAGTATCTGCAATACAGTTAATTAACCAATCGGGAACATATTTTTCAATATTGTCTTTATATTTACTGTTGTCATATTTCCGTACCATCCAATCTGTAGACCACTTAGCTAATGTATACAAAGCTTTACCACCTACAACTAATAAAGGGATCTTTCCTATTGTTTTTGCCTGCATATAGCACCTCCTTATATTTATATTAAAATATTAGATATAATTTAATTAATATTGGTAATTGGATAAGCTGGGACTAATCCCTCGCTCTGCGTAATTTATAGAGTGATTTAGGCAACTTTATAGCCTAACTTAAGAATCGATTTGCCCACAAAAAAGCTCTTTTCTGCCTTTTTGGAACAAATAATTTTATCAGTTATTAATTAGGAATAAAAGGTAAAAATAATTCCGGGCGATATTCAAAGTGCATTGTATCATAATGATACCATTTCCCACCCCAAATAAAGCCATATTTTTCAAAAATTTCTACTATCTCCCGAGGTATTGCATTTCGGTATGCAGGGAATTTGCTATTATCTACATCTTGTTCACTAATATTAGCATCGCGTGGTATATTCTGCTCGTGCTTATAATCCCATAACCAATAATTAGAGTGCTCTACATTAATATCAATAGTCATGCCAAAACTATGAGCGCTTGGTCTACCAGTTCCTGCGATTACTCTCCAGCAAAAAGTACCTCCAGGCCTTTTTAAATACTTCGCCATATCTGGCTTTTGCATTACTAACTGCTCGAGCTCCTCAGAGATTTTTTTTAGCCTTTCTGCCACGCTATTTATTTTAGTAACTGGAATTTCGTATTTTTCAGGAAAAATATTAGGAAGCCATTTAATGGTAACTAAATTCTTTTTTACCTCTTCTTCCGTGCTGCCATACATTTTTTTAAAAAAATCTGTATTCCGCAAGCGTCCTGGATCGTAATTCAATTGGTTAACGTTCTTCTGGTAGTCGAAACCGTTTATATATGAAATCTCAAGCTGATCTAAAAGGGTTGTAGTGTCTAGCTTTTCTTGGAAAGACTTGTTAGCTTCCCTGCCATCACTAATTGGCATCTTAGTACCATCGTGCCAGATAATATAATTACCATCAGTAGATTTGATACAGTCAGGATATGCTTTTTGATATATCGCGCAAGCCTTCGCTTTTTGCTTTCTAATGTCTGCTTCTGTAGTTATAGGTCTACCTATAGCGCTATTTAACAGAAGTAATATAAGGGAAAGAAATTTTATCATAACACCTGCTAGGTAAATTCGTGGCATGTCCTACTCTCAATGACATGCCTGCGCCTGCATTTGTTACCCCAGCTTAGGCTAGGATCCAGTCTCATGTTGTGTAGATCCTAAAATAAGTTCAAGATGACGAGCCATCCCAGTCATCCCGAACTTGTTTCATGCTCTCTGGATCCCCGTTTTGAACTAGGATGACAGCATTAGATGCAGAAAGACTAAGTCCTCGGGCCCTAGACTGCCAAAGCCTTTTTTGCTTGTGTTGCTATATCAGCAAAACCTTTTGGATTGTTTACTGCAAGCTCTGCCAGCATTTTACGATCAATATCTATTTCAGCCTTTTTAAGCGCTCCCATAAATTGTGAGTAAACCATACCATGCTCGCGAATCGCTGCATTGATCCTTTGTATCCATAGACCTCTAAAATCACGTTTACGATTTCTAC
>JAJZHL010000118.1 GCA_021804505.1 Pseudomonadota bacterium
ATGTATTACCACATCAGAAAATCTGACCTTACCTAAGTCATGATTAGGATTGAACTTATCCTGCATAGTTACTAAGTCATTTATTATTTTTTGCTGAATAGCTTTAGAGCAAGTATCATTACTATAGCTCATGAAAGACTCCATACCTTTTTCTTTATATATTTGCAATGCTGTACTTACTTTTTCTGTTATCGTAAATTTTTCCAATGATTTGATCTGCTGCTGAAACTCCTTAAGTAGCTTATTATCTGATAATTTCCCAAGCTCTGACTTTATAGACTTGATTTGTGTTTTATTATTGTCAGCCGTACTGTTCTTGGCATTAATTGGTGCTACTAGTCCTAATGTCTTTGGTTCAGTAAGCTTAGCTATTTTTTCATCTGTTACTAAATTGGTTGGTAATTCCCCTACTTCAGGTTCAACGAGTTTTTTAATAGATTCTGCTCCTGTGGTTTTTAGTATATCATTAAAATCTCTCTTTTCTGAAACTGTTTTTTGTGATTCATTGGTTTGGTTATTAGTTATAGTTTCTTTAGTTTTTATAGTTTTCAATTTAGTTGTTAATGTTTCTTCTGTTTGTTCTTGCGCTTCCTCCACTCGAGCCTTGGGCTCTATATTTCCTGGAATTTGATAGTATTGTGAGTTTGAGTGCAATCTATCAGCAATATTGATCGCTATAGACCTTAGGTGATTACCTACTTTCTCTAAAATAGTTGACTTAGTTAAGCTGTTGAGCTTAGTGGACTGAATTTGTTGTTTGTCTTGTTCGTAGCGTGCTAAATCTTCATAAGTAAGAAATCTTATGCTAGCTGATTTATCACTTATTCTAGCAAGTTGTGATACTAAGCCCATCACACCTCTGGTAGTTGCTATATTGGCATATAGCCCTATTTCCTCTACATATCTAGTCATCTCAACATAGGAGCTTCGGCTATTACCAGCTAGATTATGCAGCACGTAAACATCCTTGATAGAAGCACCTTGTGCCTTATAGACTGTACTTGCATAACCATGTTTAAAACTTACCTCAGCTGGGTTAAATGCTATTTCCTGCCCGTTATCTGTTTTAGCAGTAAATTTATCTCGGCTAACTGAAAGCAAAGTGGCAAAATCACCATTTTTTGTTTCTAATTCTTTATTGCTGGTTTTAAAAACAATACGATCACCAGCCATAAAATATTCAGATATTTTTTTGCCTAATTGCCTATCAAAGCTAGTTCTCCTATATTCGAGGCCAGTAAGAATCTTTTGCTCCTTTAATAATTCCCTGATATTTTGATTCAAGGCGTCTACTTCTTTATTACGCACGGTGATTATCAAACGCTCCTCTACAGGGAATTTACTATTATGCCAATCAGTGATTAACCTATTCATTGATTCTGCCAGCGTGCTGTTAAACTTTAAGCCGTTATTTTTCTCTAACAGTTTAATACCATCAACAATATTGCCATTAGCAAAACACATTGCCATCTGGCGGCCCCAGGGTTGCTTCTGCCGTTCGATGTCACTTAAAATGTATGAACCAAATTTATCAGCAAAGACTTCAAACATCCCGCTACGTTCAATAGATGCAAGTTGCCTTTCATCACCAGCTAATATTACTTGGCAGTCATACTTCCTTGCAACCTTGAATAGTTCGAGATAATCACTAGTGCCTATCATCCCAGCTTCGTCCACTACCAATAAACTATTATATGGTAGGTTAACTCTGCCATTATATAACTTAAACAAGAAACTCTTAACGGTAGTACATTGCTGATAACCTTTGCTTTTTAGCTCTGATGCTGCCTTATGCGTAGGTGCCAGACCTATAACATTTTGCCCTCGGTTAGTAGCAAGATGGTAAGCAATACCTAAAACACGTGATTTACCAGTACCTGCACGTCCTCTGAGAATTCTTACTCCTTGGTTAGTTAGCAATATGCTACTGAGCGATTCTCTTTGGACGTTACTGATACTAGCATTATCTAAATTCTGTATATCCTCTGCTAATTTATGAACAGTCCTATAATTCATTCGCTCTTGCACGAAGCTTGCTATTCGTAGCAACCGTAATTCCTCACCCCGTACTTCCTGGGTGGTAAAATATTCTGTTCCCTTACCATCTTGGTTATATAATGGCACTAGCCTGGTAGATAGCATGACTTGCTCTATGAGCTGTTTTTGTATTTTGACATCTTCTGCTCGTATACTTGTTAGTTCCTTTTCTACCATTTTGGCAACATCTTGCCTGCTAAAAATAGCCTGATATTTGGTAACATTATCTATCAGCCAATCAGCATCTTTTTTAATCTCTATATTACCAGCCTTACGCCATTCATTGTATTCCACTAAATTATTGACCAAGCTTCTCATTTTGTTAGGACCAATATGTTCTTGTGGTATTGCCCCTATAGCATCTACTCGTTTGTCTAAACCAATTTTGGCAAAATATTGGTTTATTACTTCTTTTGCCCTTTCATGAATTATCACCTCTTCGGGAATAATAAAACCTTTGCCTCCTTTGATATTTTTAAATTCTGGGTTTAAGTCTGTGGCCTTGGCCCCTAAATCCTTACCGTCATCAGTAAATCTCCTAGTGAGTAATAGCACATGGGCATGCCAATTTTGCTCCCCATCATGAGGCCTATGAATATCTATCTGTACCGCAAGTCCATTTTGTACCCATGCCATCTCATCAACAATTTCATGGGTAATGGCTATTCTATCTTCTAAAGATAGTTCTTTCTCATCTGGCAAAGCAATTACTACGTCTTTTAATAACTGGCTGTTTTTTCTTTTCTCGTGTCTTTCCACCGCATTCATTAATATCTCAGGGTTCTTAAATTTTTTATCTGCATGCTCAGGTAGTAATATTGCGTGATAAACATTCCCTCCTTTCTTGGTAAAATCGTAGGTAATACCAGTTTGCTGATCTTGAATAATCGTCCTAGCATTATAAGCAGCTTTACAACAAGCATTTTTTCCATCTTTTCTGCTAACTATCTCGATTCTGGCAAATTGAATGGCCATGATTAGTCCTTTTCTGACATCTTTAGTTTTATTGAATCAGCATTTTTCAATCCAGCATTACATTACCATGGAAAAATTAACTCTGGAAGTAGCAAGTGCAAATTTTAGCTAAGAAACTTCAGTTTCTATATTGCGTATATTCTTATTCTTGTGAATGAAGTCTATAACCGAGTGGTCTCTGCTCAGAAGGCACCTTCAACTCTCGTATATGCTCACCTGGCGTTACTTTTTGATATTGCTTGCTAGTGATTTCATTGCTGACGGTTTGGTTAGGCTACGGGGGTATTATTGATAGATCACGATTGCTACTTGAGGAAGTTAATTAAGCTGGCTCAAAATAATTTAAAAAAGTGCATCTAGGACTTGACTGTGCCTGGCTGTTTGAGCATCATGACAGATAGATCAATTAATATTATCTACAGGAAATTTATGTTAAGTAATGAACAACAAGGTGATAACACCATAACAAATTCACCAATAAGCCCAACAATGCACCATATAGCCAATCCAACAACGAATCACATGAAAGACTCTTTACAGCAACAACAAAAACTTAAGCAGAAGAAAGCCAGGCTCATTATGGAAGAAATCAATCTTAAAATTAAAGAACGAAGAATGCGTACTCGTCATTTAATAGAAATGGGAGGACTAGTTGCTAAAGCTGAGCTAGATAATTTGCCTGCTACCAGTTTATTTGGTGGCTTAATTCATTTAAAAGAGGAATTAACAAAACATCCAGAGAATGAGGAGTATTGGAGTAAAGTGGCTAAAGATATTTTAGATCAAGAAGATCCTGGCATGAAAGCATATTTAATGCAAGGTTCTGTTCAAACATCCCTGATGATCATGGAATCATTAGGAT
>JAJZHL010000119.1 GCA_021804505.1 Pseudomonadota bacterium
TTTTAAATGTGAGTTTTTCTGAACCAAAAGCCTTATCCAATTCTTCCTTAATTGGTCTTAACGAATAAAATCTACTTAACCAACCTTTGGCATCAGTATGGTGCGCAATAATTTTTCCTTCTTTATCTTTATTCAGCTCTAAATAGGTGTAATGGCGCCTCGTTAGTAAACCGAAGCAATATCTATTAGATTGAGCAACTGGTATAATTACACGATCCCACTCCACCTTCTTCATCTCCTCTAATACATCTTTTAAAGGGGCTGCAATTGTAGCATTTGGATCTTTAGTATCATGGGCAGGAACAGTGATCAAAGTGTCATTTTTGCTTAAGAAATATGGTACTCCTTCTATCGATTGGGTATTATAAGAATGATTAGGTACAATAGAAAATCCTTCAAGTGACATAGGCTCGTCCATCTGCGCTTCCATTAAGCTCTGCAATACATCATATAGCTGCCGTGCTGTGTACTGTGCATCAGGAGAGATATATTTCAATTTACTCATAATCTTGCCATTATATTTAACTTACTAATACATTCTCTGACTTAATTTTATACACCATGCAGGTTAAAGCAAACATTATGCATATAACTACTTTAACAATATTTGATTCTGTATCTTGAATAGGTCTGCAGTTGCGCTCCTTGCAAGCTTAAGCATCTCGTTAAATTGTTCTTCAGAGAATGGTTCTTTTTCAGCAGTACTTTGGATTTCGATTAAGTTTCCATTTGCGGCAAAAACAAAATTGGCATCTACTTCTGCCTCACTGTCTTCATTATAATCAAGATCTACAATCGCCTGCCCCTTATATATACCGCAAGAAATTGCTGCAACTTGCATGATCAATGGATTAGTTCTCATGATCTTTCTAGCCATTAATGACCTTACAGCTAGGTGCAGAGCAATATAGCTGCCAGTTATTGCTGCCGTTCTAGTACCGCCATCTGCATTAATTACATCGCAATCAATTATAAATTGCCTTTCTCCGAGCGCCTTAAGATCAATTATTGCGCGCATAGCTCTACCTATTAATCTTTGTATTTCCTGGGTTCTACCAGATTGTTTACCTTGAGCTGCTTCACGCTTCATACGCTGATTGGTTGAGGTAGGTAACATTCCATACTCAGCTGTAATCCAGCCCTGTCCTTGTCCTCTTAAAAAAGGTGGTAAATTAGTATCATACGTGGCGCTACACATAACATGAGTATTGCCAACTTTGATTAAACACGAGCCATCAGCATTAATAAGGCTTGAAGGTTCAACGATAATATTGCGTAATTGGTTATTCTTTCTTTTTGATGCTCTCATTGTTTTTCGGCAAAATTAACTTGAAAATATATAGGGTTATACTATATGTTAAGGAAGTGAATTTATGCAAGTAAAAAGGCCTTTAGTATGGAAAAACAGCAAGAAAAAGATAATAATACGGACGCAGAAACTCGTGAAGATACTGCATCAACCATATCAGAGGAAACAAAGCACCAAGATCAGGTCGCTGGTTTAATATCTCAAATTGAAGAACTACAAGATAAATTACTAAGAACCATTGCAGAATCTGAAAATACTAGAAAGCGTCTAGAAAAGTTAATAGAGGATGCCAGAGATTATGCTATTTTTTCTTTTGCTAAAGATTTACTAACTGTTAACGACAATCTGGCAAGAGCTTTAGAACACAAACCACAAAATGTTGATCAGGAAGTTAGTAACATTATAACTGGGGTCGAGATGACTAAAAGCGAACTTAGCAATATTCTCAAAAAACATGGTTTAGAAGCTATCGAACCAACTCTGGGAGAAAAATTTGACTATAATAAACACCATGCAATATCTCAGGTAGTAACAGACAAGTATGAACATGATAGTATAGTTGCGGTGATGCAATCAGGTTACAAACTAAAAGATAGGTTACTTAGGCCAGCTGTAGTACAAGTATCAAAAATTGCTGATGCTTAAGTATACTGTTGATAATTCAAGAATTGGATAACAAAAGTATATAGTTACTAAATATTTTAGAGTTTACCGCTAATAAATAATCTGTATGATTAAACTTATAAGCCTTAGATAATATCTAAATCAGGAGCTATCTTGCATAAAGCCATATTTTGGACTATCATAACAGGGATTTTTTGTTTAACGCTAACGTTAGTTTCCACAATTCTAACACCGTTTTTCATTGCAGGGGTGATATCCTACATATTGCAGCCCTCCATTAATCGCATTTTAATTCATTACAAATTATCTCGTGTTGTTGTAGCATCGATTATTTCATTACTATTTTTCAGCCTTTTTGTGATTATGACTATTGTGGTATTACCAATAGTTTATCAACAAGTTACTCTACTAATTAGTAAAATTCCTACCTATAATAATTATTTACAGACTGTGTTAATGCCAGTTATTACTAAGAAAATTTACTCCATAGATCCTAGTATAGCCGCTAGTGTTAAGGACTCTATTAGTAATTTTGTGAACGGTATCTTTATAGTAATTAGGGGTCTTGCAAATAATATTTGGCGCTATACCATGGTAACAATTAATTTATTCGTATTAATTTTATTAATTCCAATTATATTATTTTATTTTCTACGAGATTGGCAAAAGATGACTACCAGCGTTGATCATTTATTACCAATACCAAGCAGGCAGAAAATAGCCAAATTATTAACTGCAATTAGTGGGACTATATCTGCTTATGTCAGGGGTCAGCTTAATGTATGCTTATTGTTGTCATTTTACTATAGTATTGCTTTATCAATGATTGGTGTTGATTTAGGAGTACTACTGGGAATTCTCTCGGGTATTTCAATTATCATACCTTTCGTAGGAATTTTTACTGTTTTTACCTTAACAATGATCCTTAGTTATTTCTCTTTTGGTATTAGTAGTAAATTACTCTATATAGGAATTATATATTTTATTGGTTCAATAATCGAAAGTTATATTTTAACACCTAAAATTATAGGTGATAAAATTGGATTACATCCTTTATGGATAATATTTGCTGTACTGGCATTTGGGAGCCTATTTGGTTTCATCGGTATATTGATAGCTGTGCCTACTGCTGGGATTATCAAAATTTTATTTTTATTTGCTGTAGACTTTTATAAAAGCAGTAAATTCTATAAAGGTTAGTTAAGGCGATATTATTAGAACATTTAATATTAATTAGATAACTATTTTATGCCAAATTCTCAGCAATATATATTACCGCTGTTTGACAATACCCCATACCACTTAGATGATTTTATTACCTCTACCTCCAATCAAGCTGCTTATGATGCTATAGAGAATTGGCCTGAGATATGGGGGAACAAGCCATATGTACACACTTTACTGCTTTATGGCCCTCCCTCATCTGGCAAAACATATATTGCTAAAATATGGCAAAATCTTTCTAACGCTTTTGTAATAAAAAAAGGGGCAAATATACTTAGTGGTACGATAATAAAAGAGTATAATGCTTTTATTATCGAAGATATAGAATTATGGGACGAAGTAGAGGCATTCCATTATTTTAACCTAATAAATGAATATCATAAGTACCTATTAATCACCACTGGTCAAGTGCTAAAAAATTTTGTACTGCAAGATTTATCGTCAAGACT
Source organism: Pseudomonadota bacterium (assembly GCA_021804505.1). GTDB lineage: Bacteria > Pseudomonadota > Alphaproteobacteria > Rickettsiales > Rickettsiaceae > Tisiphia. The sequence continues at coordinate 3,607 of JAJZHL010000119.1, forward strand.
TAACACAGTAAGGCATGTTGAGATAAAGCAACCAGATGATGCATTAATGAAAAAGCTTATCTTTAAGCATTTTTCTAATAATGCTATTCGAGTGCCAGAGCATATATTGAATTATCTATTGATTAACTTACCTAGACAATTTGATCAGATAATTACATTATTAAAAGAAATCACTAATACTGCGATAGTTTATAAGAGAGCTGTGACTATATCTCTTATAAAACAGGTAATTTTGAAATAGAATTTCTATATGTGGCAAAAATGT
>JAJZHL010000120.1 GCA_021804505.1 Pseudomonadota bacterium
AAAGCTGTTTAAACAGATGATTCATTGCTAATTACCAACTTTGCTTACTCATATTCTGAAGGGCCCACTTATTTATTTCCCTACTATCTTATTTAACAATGCAGGATAGCTTACTGGTGCTGGTAAGAACTTCTTAGCTACTAGAAAGCTTTTCAATAAAAAATACTCTGAGACTTTTTTGAATTTCTTAAATGCATAACACAGAACAATCCCTGAAATTATACAAAGTAGCCCCAGCTTAGCATTACTACTATTCAGCAGCACTATACCAGGTACAATACCTAGCATAGTTACACCCCACTCATCTAGAGTTAGCCCCATGTACCTAAGCGGTCTAGATAGCGACCAATATAATGTTTGATTTTGACTCAAGCCGACATTCTGCATAAATCCCTATCCCTCTACTCATAAGGGCCTATAGTTATATTAATTTGTACCAATCGGTAGCATAATTTAAGATACTAATAAGTTTCTAGCTTTTTCACTGTAATTATTGCAGTATGTCCTACATTTATAAATATTTTGGTATCTTAAAATTATACTACCTGCGAGAAGAAAAGAAAATTATAGTAACGGCTTCTCTCGCAGCTGACAAACTAACTCCACTAAGATTGTTTTGCCAGTGGATTATGCAGATTTAAGCAGAAAATCTTACAAATAATACAAACTGTGCTAATCTGGAGACATACAGCTTCCTACAGCCATTTTACGCAGCTTATTGTTGCAAAATTAATCGAATTTTGCTAATATCTGTCAATTAATTATTGGTAATAAATTATGTTGAATAATCTTACAGTTACTTCAAATAATGACGTAGATTTAAGGATGAAATGTTTGGAGCTAGCAATTCAGTCTAGCTGTAGTTGTGAAGTAACGAATATTGCAATGGAATATTATAATTTTCTGACAGGTAGAAACGATCCTATGTTTGTTATCTCAGCTTTTAGCCCTAACACAAAATTTAATTGAAGTGATGTTTCATATATTTTAGATATGAACTTAAATACACAACACATTGTTCAGCAGGAGTTTATTTTCTACCAAAACTAGCAGATTTAACAGGTTTCTTTGCTGCTGGTAGTGTTAGGAAAGAGTTTCCATGAGTAGGCTTCCCTGTTACGTAAGAGCTAGCTCTCTTACCAATATTTATTGCACCCTGCTTCAAATCTTCTGACACCCCAATAGTAGATTTGTCCTGTGATTTGTTTTCTGTCGCTCTTTTTAGATTATCAACGTGAGCAGAACCAACATAGGCAATTACATTGTAACCCTTATCGGTAAACTGGTTAATTCTACTGGCCATATAATTTTCACGGGCTTTATTGTACTCTTGTGGTGAGTCTTTGCCAGCCTCTAGATTTTTACCTTCCAGGCCTATCACTTTAACCCCATGTTTTTTGGCTGTATTGTAAAGAACAGCATCTTGATAAATTAAGGAGTCTTTGGTTATTTCTTCAGGAATTTTTAACTGATTGTCTGGATTCTTTTCATTATGTTCTATTACATTTGCTAGCATAATAACGTCAGGCACGCCAAGATTTTGACCATAGCTCTTCCGTTCTATGGCAATTACTGTATCCTTTTCAATCTTGCCAGATTCATCGGTACTTTCAATACGCTTTATTAAGGACTCAGTATTCTGAGCATGATCTTTTATATGATCCTCCTCAGCTAAAAACTCTACTTTCCCTACTTTATCAAGAGCCACACTCTCTTTAACATCGACTGCTTTTAAGTCTATATCCGCTGTAATTACAGCAGCATTGCTTATCTTATCGAGTAGTACAGCTTTGTCAGTATTTGCGGTGGCGAAGGCTTCTCTTATGTCGTATGCCTGACCAATTTGCTTTTCAGTACGCTTGAGGTGGGAATTTTCTATTTTTTGTTGCTTCAAATTACCTATACTTAGTGGTTGATCTTTTTCAAGATACGGTAATTCCACCCCATACCATTCTTTTGTTAACTCATTAAATACAGCGGGTGGGAATTCTTTGATAGTAATACCTAAAAGATTACTATGAGCTTTTAAGAATTCAGGATTATCACTTTCAAAATCTTGAGTGATATCAGCTTTTAAAGCATCTATTTGCTTTACATTTAATGTTACAGTTTTACCGTCTTGTTCATTTCTATAAGTAATTTTATGTACATTATTTATTTTTGCTGTTTTTTTTGCCTCACCTTTAATTTCATTATTGTCTTTATCAAAATATTGTACTTTAACACCTTCTGGTATACCTCTCGCTTTGTCATCAAAGTCATATACTGTCCTATTATTTGGTGGTGTTCTTCCTTTTATCCCAGTCTTGATCACGTCTACTTTGTCCTTTCCCCCAAAAAGTACCATTTCCTCTAGCCATTGATCGGCCATAATTATCGTTTGAGGCGTTAGTTCAATAGAATAACCTTTGTGTTTTATCTCAATTCTAGAAATATCAGCAATTTTTGTACTTTCGTAGTCCTTTGTCGTTTTAAGTATTTCTTTATCTTTTTGATTAAAATACTTAACGGTGCAACCTTGTAGTAATTTCGCATTCAAACTTTTAATGGTTGCATCATCTGCTTTGATGGCCTCATTTATTGCAGTAATCGGTATATTATCTTCAAGCTTGGTGTCAACTAACCATTGATGCAAAATATTCTGATTCCGTGTTACAAGTTGTGTTTTGCTACTTTGTTTTCCCTCTCTATAATCGTATGTAACTCTTGAACTTAAATCTTCCCTTAAATAATGTTCTAGAGAAGTAGATTCAGCAACAGCTCCTTGCATAGCCATAGGCATCTTGGTTGGTAAATCTGCTATTGTTAATTTGCCCTCTACCACCAGATCAAAATACATTGCATTAGTAAGCAATGCAGATGGACTTCTCATATCTTCAACTTGTGCTAAATTTCTTAGTTCGTCTATCGTGCCCTCACGAGCCTGATCCTGCGTAATGGTTTCTTTATAGTCAGATAAGTCCTCCTTGTACTTACCAGTAATATCTGCATATGTACTAAGCGGTCCAACCAATTGAACCATGGCACCACTTGTGTTAAAAGTATTTGTGGTATTTCTGCCGGGTGGTAAGTTAAATCTCCTCTTGGAATTATTTGCTGTAACTGCATCTTTATAAGCAATCCTATTATATTTTCTGTTAGCTCTAACTTGTGCTAGAAAGTTTATTTTATTTGCTTCCAGGTTTTTTGAGTCAGGTGTATCAAGTTTTTCGATCGCCTCTTGTTGGGCCTGTAACAGGTCCCTATATGTACGATTTTTCCCATTTTCGCCTATGTAGGTGAGAGAGTATTTATCCTCTATGTATTGATAATACTTCCCGAACTTTTCCTGAACTTTTGTATGAATGCTACTTTCCACTGTTGTCATCTTTATTGTCTGTTGGTTTGTTAAACGCATATACTCTGTTATTTCATGACGTTCAGGATATCTACCTATTTCTTTTTCTATCTCCTCTAGCAACTTGTTAGGTGCTCTTTGCTTATTGCTATCTACCTTAAAAAGGTTACATAATTTAGTAAATTCTCCTAAATGGTTTTTTTTAAATTTGTCACCATCAAGATGTAATTGATACCTATATTCAGCCAAGTTTCTTACAATTTCTACTTTATTTTTACCACCAGAGAGACCAGACTTTTCCCATTCTCCTATAATACCTGCTGACGGCATTCTTGGTATAAATGGAAATGCCGCTTTGAAATCTTTGGCCAGTTCGTTACGTCTTGCTTGTAAAGCTTCAACCTTACCTAATCCTTCCTCAGCATTTTTTGCTTTTGTCTCGTATCCAAGATGTGTTCTAAGCTGCTCTATTGCACTTTCCTTGTAAATAACTAGTTTTAACTGGATTATTATATCTTCTTTTTTAGAAGA
>JAJZHL010000121.1 GCA_021804505.1 Pseudomonadota bacterium
CAAACTTAAAGATTTCCTTCCTCTTGGTAAATCCTTTGCCAATAATGTTTAAAGTACTATTTGTACCTTCACCAGCATTCGCAACTAGAGTTGGGTTAAAATCGTAAGGACCTTCTCCCAATAGCTCCAACACACCTGCTTTATTATTGTAATCAATAGTACCAACAGTAAAGTTTCCTGTAATTTGCACTTTATTTGCATTCTTAAACTTCAGCAAGTCAGTCTCTATATTTTTAGCTTCCAGCTTTGCGACAGCATGTGTATCACCATTACTATGAATTTCTTTCGCAATTATATGATCAGGAGCAATAATTTCCCCTGATTCTTTAAATTTAATTATACCAAATAGATTAGCAGTTTTAGGTGTTTCATATAATTCGCCACCAGTGCCATCTATATTACCTTTTATCTTTACGCCATTAGCTAGAATCAACTGACCATTATGACCATTAAAAAGTATATTAGCTTTTATATTGCCATCAGCATGGAATATAGTATCCCTTAGGAAGATAATATTCCCTACCTCATCACCATTTTTTTCATGAAGATTAACGGCGCCAAGACTAATCTTATTTACGTCTAGGCTTAGATTTTCGGCAAAAATCTTTGGTTGAATATCAAAGTCACCATCTCCTTTAAAAACGATTTCTTTTAACCTATGAGTTCTATTCCCCAATTTTTTAGTATTATCTGCAATTGTTAGTTTTCTACCACTATGCGTTGAGTGAACTATTACTCTACCAGCATAATTTTCGGTTGGTTTGATATCTTTTGTAAGTGTTATAGTTCTATTGTGCTCGGCACTATTACGTAGTTCATACGCAGAGTTCTTATGGGCGAACTTAATATCAGAATTAACTTTAAAGTTAGCCAGTATTGCATCAACAACATATGTAGCAGGTGCATTATGAGTTCCAATTTCTACCTTAGAATCATTAGCAGATGTAGCACCTTCATCTACAAATCTACCTTTAACTTTTAGGAGCTTTACATTCCCCAGGTCAAAAGGTTTCTTATGTGGAATCTTAATATCACCAGCCGTCACAAATTCTCCTAGAGAAACAGTGTTTTCGCTATTTGCTGAACCATTGTTCACCAAATTTAACTGGGCATCCCAGCTTCTAACAACTACCTTACCATTTTCTGCATTTTCTACATTTGCATATGGCTCTATAGTTCTCTCTTCGTTTCCGGTATTCTCAAATATTGCTCTTGAAGCTGTATTTGAAAAATCAAGAGTGAGGCCAGCATAGGCTGAACTGTTGCCATTTTTGACATCAACCTTATAAAGTACGGGCATTATTTCTGGTCTAGCACTTAATAACTGACGTGTATGCGCAGTAGTAACTTCTTTTGCATTAGAATTCTCACCAAGTATAATTCGAGAAGCTGCTCTGGTTGTACCACTATGATCGATTAAGCTGCCTCCAAATTCTTCATCTGAGTCAAGATCTAGATCAGGGATACTGGAGATTACACCAGCAGGGAGAACAAATATGTTCTGTACACCAGTTAGATCAATACCTTCTCCAATCACGATGTCACCCCCGGTCCGCAGACGACGTGGTAAAGGCGTAGGAATTGATCCATCTTTAATAGCATTCTTATCCGCTTCTACAAATAACTTTTTAGTCTGACTTGCAAACGTAATGGCTGCAAATTCGCCTTTAAACAGCTTAGGGGATTCGAAAGTTACGGTTCTATCCTCTGTAGTACTTAAATTTATGAACGCTAAAACTGCATTGCCGTTTTTAAATTCTATTTTTGTTTTAGCTGGGATAGTTAAATTTTTGTCACTAACATCTACTAGTAATCTAGTAAATAAAACTTCAACCTTCTCTTTTGTAGACTCTTCTGCCTTCTTACCTAAAATGATCTCACTGATTTTAAATACTTCTTGGCCACTGTTTGTATACACTTCTCCAAGAATTTTTAAGGCAGCGTGTTTTGCATTCTTTACTTCTTCTACAGTGAAATTATATCCTACCCCTGGTCTTGCCTGATCTTTTCTTAATATAGTGTAATCCAATTCTAATACAGCCTCTTTACCATTAAAATTAATGGTATCAATTTTGGTATTGGTATCCCCTAAGACTTGTATAGTATTTGCGTGCGCGTATTTTAGCAAACCAAGAGTTATTTCTCTTTCCGCTTTTAAAATTGACGCAGTATTAGCCTTACCATTGCTGTGTAGTTCTTTAGCAATTATATGATCTCTCGCAAGTATTTCGTTCTTACCTTCTAATATTATTATGCCGTGTTTCTGAGCAACGTTAACAGCGGCTTTATATAAATCACCACCTTGGTCATCTATATTACCTTCGACTTTTACACCTTTAGCTAGAATCAATTCACCATTGTGACCATTAAAATGTATATCACCTTTTATATCACCATTAGCATAATATTTGGTGTTCCTTAGGAAAGTAACATTGCTGTAAACCTGATTTAGTGCAATTTCCTTTGCCTTAAGGCTAATATTTGTTGTATATATAGCTGGCTCAATATTAAATAAGCCATCTCCTTCAAAAAGAATATCCTTTAGCTTAAGCGATTCACTACCAAAAGCTACATCGCTACCACCTTTAGCAATTTTTAACTTTCTACCATTATGTTCAGAGTTAATTCTTACCCTACCAGTATCATATTCTTTTGGTAGTATGCTTTTAGTAACCTTTATGGTTCTGTTATGAGTTGAGCTACTGTTACGTAATTCAAGCTCAGACTCAATGTGACCAAAAGCAATGTTAGAATGAACTGTTATGTTTTCTCTTACAGCATCAAGTACATATAAGGCAGCTGCATCAGCATCTCCAATTTCTATATCTTTAATCTTAGCAGTTGAACCACCTTCATCTATAAATATACCTGTAATGTACTCGTTCTTAGCATCATCTTGTTCACCTTTAATTTTGAGTGATTTAGCATAGCCAATGTCGAAAGGATTTTTATGTGGAATCCTTACTGTACCTATTGTTTTAAATTCTTGTAGCTCTTTTTGTTTATTAAACCATTGCCTATCAGAATTTCCTTCTAAATTTAACCAAGCCTTCAAACTTTTAGCAATCAGCTTCCCCTTTTCCCCGTTGTGCATTTCACCGTTAAATACGACAGTTCTATCGTGGCTCCCACTATTCCGAAGTTCTACTATGCTTTTAGTTTTGTTGTAATCAATCTCTACACCTTTCTCCACGTTAGCGTTTCGCTCTTTTACATCCACTATATAATGAGCACCTTGCTCTGCCGACGGTTTATCATCCATTAAAGCAGCCCTATCTACTGGTAACCCATTATGACCAAGTTTGATCTTAGACACTTTTAGCGTTTCACCACTAAAATCAACTAATTTTCCACCTAAATCAATATCTATTTCCTTTACACCAGCTCTTATATCAAGATTAGAAGCAACTTCAACATGACCTAAAATCTGTAAAAGGTGATTTCTCTGCCTGTTATTTTCTGCATTATCTACAGCATCTCTTCCAGCTTGCAGAATTAACTTAGTATCTGGGTTCTCATTTACTAATGCGATATAACCATATATATCCCTTGAAGTCTTCTCAGCAGCTTCAAAGGAAGGCCTACGTGAGGTAAAGGTTATTGTTCTATCTTCGTTTCCACTACGATTTAAAAATGCAAGAATCGAATTGTTATTTTCAAACTTTAAGTTTGTTGTAGTTGGAATAGCTATATCTTTGTTACTTATATCTACCACGAAGATACCACGAGCAGAACGCTCTCCTAAAATTATATCTTTGATCTTAAAGACCTCTTCGCCACTACCCGTTATTACTTCCTTAGTAATCTTTAAAGTAGCATCATGAGAGTTCTTGACTTCTCGTGTGTTAAACCCATACGCTAAT
>JAJZHL010000122.1 GCA_021804505.1 Pseudomonadota bacterium
AGGGAAAATGCTAGAACAGATTAACAAAGATTTTACTAGCTACGAAAATTTTGCTAACGAATTTAAGCAAGCGGCAATCAGTCAGTTTGGTAGTGGCTGGGCCTGGCTTGTATATAATAATGGTAAATTACAGATTATGAAAACTGCCAATGCCGAAACCCCTATCACTAAATCTATTACACCTTTACTTGCTTGTGACGTATGGGAACATGCATATTATATTGATTACCGTAACAAACGCCCGGATTATGTCTCAATCTTTATCGAGCATATGATTAATTGGCAATTTGCAGAAAGCCGCTTTGATAAGGTTGTGGACGGGAAGTGAGGTAACCCTTATCCTCATATGATATTATAAGGAGAATCAAAATTACCCTTAAGTATATTATACTTAAGGGTAATTTTGATTTGCTTAGTATATAACTGCAAACTTGTTCTATAAATTTTTACTTCTAAAATGCCGTTAAAAGAGAATTTACAAAGGAGAAGAAGTTATGCTTAGAAATTCATTCCTATCTAAAATACCATTTTTAACTACTATTGTTGTAGGAGTAAAATTAATAGAATATGGAACTGAGAAATTAGTAAAACGATATGAAAGTAATTTACCTGAATGGGTAGTTAAGTATGTCCCTTCAGCTATAGCAATAGTTGGTCTTGCATTAACTTTAGAGAGTATAGCAAAAATATCTATTACGCAAATAAATATATCTGAGATTGAAAAACTTGCTCAAAAACATAATATGAAGCTATTTCCTGTTAAATTTTCTACAATGGAAGATTTAATTTATGCAACAAAAGTTTTTAATGAAGCGCTACAGACTAATAATTTTTTCATACAACCTTCATATTCCACTTTAGCAGGTCAATTAGGCAAGGGCGATAATAGTGTTACCATTATAGGGGGTGAAGATAACCCCTATCTTGCCTTTCCTCTCAAAGGGGTTATCTTTTAGGTCTCCTTGCAACGGCCTTAGATCCAGTAGATATTGTCATCACGAGCCTTCGTAAGAGGGCGTGATAATCCAGAAGCTTGTTAGAACATAATTTTCTAGATTGCCACGTCGGCTATGCCACCTCGCAATGTCACGTTTATATTAACGAATAAACATCTTCTAAGAAATTTTAAAATTATTTTAATTTTTTTACCTTCCTGCTATTAGTGGTAGGTATTTGCTAGTGTATATTACACTTAAATTGACAATTTAGGTAAGTAATATGAGCACGCAAATTCTACAACGAGATCAGTTTTTTCAAAACTTAACCATTAAGTCTATAACGAATAATCACGTAGTAATTGCTGGTTATGCCAGTGTGTATAATATAGCTGATCAACATAACGATATGATTGTCAAGGGAGCGTTTGCTTCGGCAGATCATCTTAATACTAAGCTTTTATGGCAGCATGATTGGCAGAAGCCAATAGGTATCATTAAAACGCTAACAGAAGATAATTACGGCTTAAAGATCGAAGCTGCAATCAATAACAGAATAGAAGCAGGTAGGGAAGCTATTGAGCTTGTACGGCAAGGAGCTGTGGATAGTCTTTCTATTGGTTTTAATATAAAACTCGCGAATTACAATAAGTTAAATCAAAGAATTATCACAGAAGCGGAGTTAGTAGAGGTTAGTATAGTCACCTTCCCCGCCAATCAGCATGCTAAAATTTCGCATATCACAAAACAAACATCTTATTTAGAGGAAGATAATATGGATACACCAGATAATTTGGAAATGAAAATTAATATACTACAGGCAAAAATGCATAATTTTGAAAATTTTATGGCTCACCCGGTTATAGGTGAAATACAAGATACTGAATATAAGGCGGCATTTGGTCACTATATTCGTAAAGGGAATCAAGCTGAGATAATTGAAAAATCCTTTAATAGCGTTGCTGAGGATGGAGGGGTATTATTAGTCCCTGCTTTATACAATAATATAATTTCCGAAATTACTGCCAGATCTCCAATGAGACAATTGGCATCCCATGAGACAATTTCTAGCAATGCTCTTGATATAGTACTCGAAGAAGGCAACTTTGCTAGTGGCTGGGTGGCAGATACGGAAACCAGGGAAGAAACAATGTCGTCTAAATTAAAGCAAAGAAGGATCTTTGTGCATGAGCTGTATGCTCAGCCTAAAGCAAGCCAAGCATTGATAGATGATGCAGCTATCAGTATAGAAAACTGGTTGATAGAGCGGCTTCGGGATAGCTTTGTAAAAGCAGAAAATGATGCTTTTATTAATGGTGATGGCAAAAAGAAACCTAAAGGTATACTTTCCCCTGAGCATGATAAGATAGAGAAGTTTAATATGGGTAGCGCTGTTACTGCTGAGAAATTATTAGATTTTATTAATTTACTTGATGAAGAGTATTTAGCAAACGCCACCATGCTGATGAATAGAACTACTTTATCGGAAATCCAGAAGCTTAAGGATAATAATGGTCGTTTCGTCTGGCAGCAATCACTATCTGATTCATTTAAACAAACTATCTTTGGTATACCAGTAGTCTGTTGCTCTGAAATAAAGCCAATAAAGAAAGGTGAAACTGCTATAGCGATTGCCGATTTCAGGTCAGCATATAAAATTGTTGATCGGAGTGGGATTAGTATTATGAGAGATCCCTATACTGAAAAGCCTTTTGTGAAGTTCTACGCAGTTAAAAGAGTAGGAGGTGATGTGGTGAATCAGAAGGCCATTAAATTGGCGAAGTTTAGTTAGCAATGTTTAGGATCTCATTGCCACGCCTTTATTGTTGTTCGAGCTAGGGCGGGAATGCAGAAAAGCTAAGTTGTATGATAGATTCACGCCGTAGCTAGAATGATATAGAGAGTTAGGAAGACCCAGGGGGAGAACAGCCATGCATAAAAAAGATACATATAAAACCATTACTCTACTGTCTCAACAAGTCTGGACTTTAGCGGATGTAAAAAGTTATATGAGGATTGAAGATAGTTATGACGATATTTTAATCAAGGGTTTAATAGAAGCTGCAATAGTTGCTGCAGAAAACTTTACTAAGCTGTCGATAATAGCAAGACAAATGGAGTTTACCGGTCACATTAATCATAGAAAAGAGTTTGATCTAAGGTATAAGCCAATTCTAGAGATAGAAAAAATTGTTATTATTTCCGGGGAAAAAAAGATAGAGCTGCAAAAGGAGCAATATTCTGTGCATTGTGATCATGCAATCTTATATTTTAACCAAAGAATAGAAGATTGCAAGCTAATGGTGCAGTATTTAGCGGGATATGAGAAGAATAGCATTCCTCAGTCAATTAAGCACGGTATATTGCTGCACGTAGCAGAAATGTATGACAGGGAAAGGCATGATGCAACTGCTTTATCTACAGAAATTAAGAATTTGTACTTACCGTATAGACAGTTAAAGGTATAAAACATATGAGAAGATCTTTAGCACGCAATTTACAGCATCAAATAAAAATTTTAGAAAATTTTTCCGTTTCGGAAATTGAAGAAGAAAAATGGCAGGAGAAATTTACCAGTTATGCAGAAATAAGGCCTATTAGCGATAATAGATTTACTATGCTAGAAGGTTTAAATTTTGGTCATGTGATCACAGAAGGCTATTATGCATTTAAAATAAGATATATTAAAGGTATAACAACCAAAATGCTGATATCTTTTAAAAATAGACGATTTGAAATTAAACGTATTATTAATATGTCCGAACGAAGTAAATTCTTGAATATTATAGGACTTGAAATATATGTCGATTAACTTTATCCAAGATTTTCAGATGACGATTTTCAAACTATTATCAGGTGATAGCGATATTAGGCTTAGTGTAGATAAGATTTACTTATCTGTTGTTCAAGATGCAAAATATCC
>JAJZHL010000123.1 GCA_021804505.1 Pseudomonadota bacterium
GTGTTGCATTTGGGCATAGAATGGCAATATCTATATCTGCCCTTTCATTATTATCTTCCCGCGCACGTGAGCCGAAAATCCAAATTTCCTCCACAAAATGTAATCGTGCTATATATAGAATAAAACTATATCGGTTCATTGATACGCCATTTCCATCTATGTAGTTAGAAGTATGTGATTTATAACTTGTTTTGTAAATAAAATTCTATCGCTTTCTCTAAGTCACCCTGAGTATCTACAGAAATAGGGATGTTGTTAACGTAACAAACACCTATAGACATGTTATTTTGTAAAGCTCTTAGCTGTTCAAGCTTTTCAGTTAATTCTAGGGATGAAGGTGGAAGGCTCATGAATTTAGTTAATGCCGCCTTGCGAAAACCATAAATACCAACATGATATAGGAATTCGCTTGCCCCATGAGGAATTAAGCTACGTGAAAAATATAGGGCTTTATCATTATGGTCAGTAATGACTTTCACATTGCTATTGCTATTTGCAATTTCGATACCCACTTTCACCACTGGTGTCATAATATCGTGTCTACCTGCCTTAAGAGTTTCGATCACGGTTATTATAGATTCTGGTTCTATGAATGGCATGTCACCTTGTACATTTACAACATATTCTATATTCTGATGATCAGTAATTGAGTTTAATGCTTCGTATACCCTGTCGCTACCGGACTGACACTCTGGGCTAGTAAAAATCACTTGCCCACCAAGGTTTGATACCTTCTCAGCTATTTCTTCTGAATCAGTTGCTACAAAAATATTTTTAAGGCCAGTTTGTTGTACTTGACTTAATACATGTTCAATCATAGTCATTGTTCCAATGGTTTTAAGAGGCTTGTTTTCTAGCCTAACGGAACCAAGTCGTGAAGGGATTATAACAGCAACGTCTGAGTGCATAAATTACCGCCTAAATTTCAGCATGTGTACAAAAAGTGACTTTTGAGAGATTAAAAACTAACAAGATATTATGTAATTCTCAAATTAATTATTGACATAATAACCTTTTTACACGATAAAGTAAAGCTTGTTCCAGGCATATATTTTTGGATGTTATTTTCCAGAATCATATGTTTAGGGCTCGTAGCTCAGTTGGTAGAGCACTTGACTTTTAATCAGGGGGTCCCGGGTTCGAGTCCCGGCGAGCCCACCATAACAGGGACGTTTTATTAAGCGAACTCTCCATTAGTAATGGGTTTGTAGCTCAGCTGGTTAGAGCACACGCCTGATAAGCGTGAGGTCGGAAGTTCAAGTCTTCTCAAACCCACCATTTCTAGCACTAAATAAATTTTATAATCGTAGTAAATAGCTAATCTTATGAAATGAGCAGCAATACAGGGGTTAAAAACAGCGTAATTCATTTACTGCAAACCAATAAGATTGCTGGTTATTGGCTTAAGAACGGCGTTCTCGCTCTTGCTCTTGCAGGTATTTACTCGATAATATTAGTACTTCTTCGAACTCCAATATTGGTCAATTTATTACCAAGCACAGAGATTTTTAGGGCAGCTTTGGTAATCCATGTCAACCTGTCTATCTTTGTTTGGTTGCTGTCTATAATTGCTTGCATATGGAGCTATAAATTACCAGAATCGATTTTCGGGATAACTTGCGTAATAACTGCATTTATCGGGACCTTGCTAATTGCACTTAGCCCTGCATTAGGTGAAACTGTTCCAGTAATGAACAATTATATACCAATGCTTGAGAACATTACCTTTATTCTGGGAATGAGCTTATTTGGGATTTCTATCCTGTTATTCTCAATACTAGTGCTGTGCCGGGTAGTAATAGATATGGCGAAGCGTGGTAATGAACTTATAACTATTACCATCTTTTCCTCTACTATAATGTTTATTTTAGTTTGGGTATGTTTCGCTTTATCCTATTTGCAGTTACAGAAAATTATTGCAATTATACCGATCGACATAGAATTATATTATGAGCTTCTATTTTGGAGTGGGGGCCATTTATTACAGTTCCTTTATACGCAAGTGTTGGTATTTGTATGGGCTATATTATGCCAGGCTTGGTTAGGTCAAGAGTTAAAGTTTAAAAGATTATATAGAGGGATATTATATTTAAACTTTGCAATTAGTAGTATTGCTGTGCTCGGGCATTTTTTATTTGACATAATAGATGGAGCGTTCAAGGGATTCTACACACAGCAAATGCAGTATGGTGGTGGGATTGCACCGGCAATAGCTTTGGCAATAATGTTTTATGAATTGTTAATAGATAACAAAAAGCACCAAGATAATAATAACGCAAAAGTGAGTATCATATGCTCTAGCGTTTTGTTCTTATCTGGAGGTCTTTTTGGTATACTAATTTCTGGTATGAATGTCAGTATCCCAGCTCATTACCACGGTTCAATTGTAGGTATTAGTGTGGCGTTTATGGGATTCAGCTTTATGCTATGTAATAACAAGCATTATAAAAAGAGCAATTATTTCTCCGCTGCTATAATTACTCTCACAGTCGGACAAATGCTACACATCATCGCTTTACTACTGGCTGGAGGATACGGGATCTTAAGAAAGACTCCTGGAGTAGAAATAGGTATTAGTGCTAAGATATTAATGGGTATAATGGGGGGCGGTGGCCTAATCGCAATAGTTGGCGGCTTGATGTTTGTGTTTATTTGTGTTAGAAAGATTTTATTTATTGATAGTAAGAATATATGAGCTTGAATAAACCTACCCATGATGAAGCAAAAGAAGCAATAAGAACTTTGCTCAGATTTATTGGCGAGGATCCTGATAGAGAGGGGCTGCTTGCTACCCCTGATAGAGTAATAAATAGTTACAACGAAATGTTTTCAGGGTATGGTAAAGACGTTGAGGAGATACTTACTACCAAATTTTATGATACTTGTAACTTTCAGGATTTTATCTTGCTCAAGGATATCCATTTCCACTCCTTTTGTGAGCACCATTTACTTCCTATTACTGGGACGGTAGACATAGCTTATATACCTAATAATTGTATTATAGGAATTAGTAAGCTTGCAAGAGTAGTGAATGTGTTTGCCAGAAGGCTGCAAATACAGGAGAAGATGACAGTACAAATAGCAGAAACATTGCAGAAATACATAAATCCGCTAGGGGTAGCAGTCAAAATTTCGGCTTCCCATAGCTGCATGACCGTTAGAGGAGTTATGCAGCATGATAGCATTATGAACACTATGCATTATACCGGTATTTTTGTAGAACAGCAAAAATATCGCCACGAATTTTTAAATATTGTTTCCAAAAAATAGAGTTTTGACAGAGGCCTGATGTTACTATCCAAGTATTTTTTACCAGTCTTAAAAGAAGAACCATCAGAAGCTCAAATCGTTTCACATCGGTTAATGCTTAGAAGTGGAATGATTAGGCAGCAATCTGCAGGAATTTATAGCTGGCTACCTCTGGGGCTTCGAGCACTTAAGAATATTGAAGAAATTGTTAGGCGTAACATGAATAAGGTAGGCGCTATCGAAATGTTAATGCCTTGCATTCAGCCAGCTTCTTTGTGGGTAGAATCTGGGCGATTTGAGAATTACGGCAAAGAAATGCTAAAATTTCAGGATCGTCATGATAATACCTTACTATTTGGTCCTACTAATGAAGATATGGTAACTGATATTTTTAGGAAGAACATCAAGTCTTATAAAGACTTACCTAAAAATTTATACCATATTCAGTGGAAATTTAGGGATGAAATTCGTCCGCGTTTTGGCGTTATGAGAGGCAGAGAGTTCTTGATGAAGGATGCCTATTCTTTTGATATAGATCCAGATCATGCTATTAAAACATATAACCAAATGTACTTAGCTTACCT
>JAJZHL010000124.1 GCA_021804505.1 Pseudomonadota bacterium
TAATTCTATCTTTATTAAAGTGCTTTATTTTATTAAACATAGCGTTTATCAAACCTGGTTTTGACATATTACGCTTATATTCTTGTTTAGTCATAGCTGTATAAGTATAAATAAGTGATGAAATAACCTCATTATAATATACTTTATATAACTGGGCCATCGTTTCCATGGTCGTCAAATATCCCCATTTCATGACTTGCTGCGGAACCCGTGCTAAAGCTTCAATACAAGCAATCGTTTCTTCCACTTCTGGATCAGGATGCTTATATACATCAGCCACCGGCGCAAGATTAAACAGCATGTCTTCCATCATTGCTCTTATCATCAAACCCATATATTTATCTGTTGAAAATCTCTTGATAAAATACAGCTTACTCTTGGTAGCATAGGATAAAAACCTATTCCTATAAATATAACAAAGAAGTTGCGCCCAATATACCCGAATTCCTCGAACTTTATTCTTGTTATAAAATTTTACTTTTTCTTCATATTTTATGAGCCTAGCCATTCCTTTATCAAAGAGCTGTGCTAACAATGCTTTACAATGCACAATATCATCTCTTCTAGCCTTTTTAACGTGTGGAGTAGCTTTGGTGCCAGAAAAATTTGCTGAATGGCGACTAATCTGGTTACCTTGCATATCTCTTTTTATATCAGCAAAATGTCCTATTTCTTGAGCAGCGACGATTTGTAGCCTAGCTACTGCAGCCCATCCATCACCATAAGTGGGGTAAGTCTCACTATTTTTGGCAAATGGGTTTCCTCCACATGATACAAAGATTGCTACATTCTTACCGTCAGTGCTTTGCATACCACTATTAGAACCTGAACGCTGCCAATCTACTATATCCATCACATCACCGATATTATGAGAGTAGGTGATAAATACTTGTACTTTATCTCGCAATAGCCATCTTATC
This sequence comes from Pseudomonadota bacterium, assembly GCA_021804505.1. GTDB lineage: Bacteria > Pseudomonadota > Alphaproteobacteria > Rickettsiales > Rickettsiaceae > Tisiphia. The sequence goes on from JAJZHL010000124.1 coordinate 921, forward strand.
ACTATAGGATGAGCAGCTTGTACAAAAATTCTTGCCAGCCTTTCTGTCTCGTCCTTGCTTACTGGTTGCAATTTATTAATTTGCTGTTTAAGATCTTTATAAATTGACTCTATTTTTTGGTCAGATATAGCAGTCTTATACAATGACCGTAAAAGCTGATCCGTCTGTTCTCTTAAAGCAGGATCTGTAATCTCTTCCTTACTGATCATTTCACTAATATTATATTTGGGATCGGTAAATCTAGCAAAATTACAGGCCATATCAGTGTCTATTCTTAGCTTACCCGATTTGATTAATGCTTGCGCTAATTGTTCATATTCCACCTGCATATCTTCTGGGTAAATTGCTGGAACCTTATCTAGTATATGATAAATCGAACTCATAAATAGAAATATTTAAGTTAGATCTTGTTGTTGCTTACGCCATAGTTTAGCATAAAGCCCATCCATAGTAAGTAATGCTTGATGTGAGCCACGCTCTGCAACATAGCCTTTATCTATCACAATAATCTCATCGGCATCAATAATTGTTGAGAGGCGATGAGCAATAATAAGAGTCGTATGATTTGCAGATAATGCCTTTAAGCTTGCTTGAATTGATTTTTCGGTGTTAGTATCAAGAGAAGAGGTAGCCTCATCAAATATGTATATAGGAGGCTTCTTTAAGATAGTACGAGCTATTGCAACACGTTGCTTTTCTCCTCCTGAAAGCTTTAGCCCCCGTTCTCCAACCATTGCATTATACCCTTCCGGTAGCGACATGATAAACTCGTGGATATGAGCACTCTTAGAAGCTTTAATGACATCATCATAGGTAGCACTAGGGTTACCATATAATATATTATAATAAATAGTATCATTAAATAGCACTGTATCTTGAGGAACTATACCTATAGCCTTATGTACAGAGTCTTGTGTTACCTCTCTTATATCCTGCCCATCAATTAAAACTCTTCCGCTATTTACATCATAAAATCTAAATAACAATCTTGATACAGTTGACTTACCAGCTCCACTTTCACCTACAATCGCTAAGGTTTGGCCAGATTCAATTACAAAATTAATCTCATGTAATATAGGTCTATCTGGATTATAGGCAAAACTCACATGATCAAATACCACTTTAGCTTTAGAAATTGCAAGCGGTTTTGCACCTACAGATTCCGTAATTTCCGGAGCAATATCAAGTAGATTAAACATATCCTGCAGGTTTATTATAGCACTCTTGATTTCACGATAAGCAAAACCCAGCATATTAAGTGGTATAGAAAGCTGAATTAGGTAGGTATTAACTAGGACAAAATCTCCTACAGTCATTGTATTATTTGCAATACCGGTTGCTGCAAGTAGCATTACGCTCAAGAGCCCAATTGTTATAATAACGCCTTGACCAATATTTAGCACCGATAAAGTAGCCCAACTTTTCACAGCTGCATTTTCATACTGCGCTAGTGATTGATCAAACCTTGTTGTCTCGTATTGTTCATTGCAGAAATACTTAACTGTTTCAAAATTTAATAAACTATCTATTGATTTGGTACTAGACTTATTCTCTGTCTCATTCATTATTTTAACAAATGAAATGCGCCACTGGCTAATTAATATAGTAAATAAAGCATAAATTACCATTGTACTAAACGTAATAATTGAGAATAAAACCCCATATATTAGCCATAACGCACCACATACTAATACGATTTCCACAATCGTTGGGATAATGTTAAATGTTGAATAACGTAAAATAACCTCAATACCTTTTGTACCACGCTCAATTGCCCTACTAATCCCGCCCGTTTTACGGCTAATATGAAACCGCAAACTCAAACTATGCATGTGCTTAAACACACGAAGTGCTATACTGCGATTGGCACGCTGCCCAACCCTTGCAAAAATACTATCCTTTAATTCAGCGAATACTACTGTACATATCCTTGCCCCGCCATAGGCCAGTAGTATATATGGCAATAAATATAGGCTTTGTTTGTTTTCTTTAAAAAGATTTTGTGAGATATCTACTGCGTCTACTGCATACTTATAAGTAATAGGTATCATCAGACTAGCAGCCTTTGATAAAAATAAAAAAAGTATAGAAAAAACAACACGTGCACGTATCCCCTTATCACTCGGCCATAAATATGGCAACAATTCTTTAAGGGCTGTTTTACTGCTACTTTTGCTCATCATTTATGCGCATTGCTTAATAGTTTATCCAGTTCGCCTTTTTCTTCTAGAGTATATAGGTCATCACACCCACCTATATGTGTCTCACCAATAAAAATTTGCGGCAGCGTATGTTTACCTCCGGCTTTATTTTTTAACTCTTTTCTTTGTTCTTCAGTGTAGTCGTCTACCACAATCTCTTGATAAGTTATATTTTTTTTATCAAATAGATCTTTAGCCTTAATACAGTAAGGACAATATGTTAATGTGTAAATGATTACTGTATGTATAATTGCGTTCATAATATTTATCCTATTATATTTACTTTCTACCTAGTATTATATGTTCGGTAGATATTTAGCAAGTTACAAATTAAGGTTTATGGCAAATAATTTTTTAATAACTTCAAATTACCAACCAGCTGGTGATCAGCCAAAAGCAATTAATGAACTTATTAATGGGCTTGAAGCCGGTATGCGTTCGCAAATGCTGCTTGGAATTACCGGGTCAGGTAAAACCTTTTCTATGGCAAACATTATAGAAAGAACCGGTAGGCCTTCACTTATTATGGCCCATAATAAGACCCTTGCTGCCCAAATCTACTCTGAAATGAAAGCCCTATTCCCAAACAATGCTGTTGAATATTTTGTATCATACTATGACTATTATCAACCTGAAGCATATATCGCACGTACCGATACATATATCGAGAAAGACTCCTCTATTAATGAACAAAT
>JAJZHL010000125.1 GCA_021804505.1 Pseudomonadota bacterium
CACCCATAATAACTTTGCTTGATCCTGTTAAGATTCCTTCTATAGCTTCTAAGTAAAGTCGATCTCTGGTAACTGTCTTATTAACCACATACTGTTTATAAATTGCTGTAAATCTCTGGCTATTACCCTCGGCTCTCGATATCACTTCTTGTCTATACCCTTCTGCTTCTTGAACTATTTTGGCCGCCTCACCTCTAGCTTTAGGCAACACGTCATTATTATATGATTGCGCCTGATTGATCTCCCGCTCCTTATCAGCTTTAGAGGTCTGCACATCTCTATAGGCATCTATTACTTCAGCTGGTGGCTCTGCTTTTAACAACTGCACTTTTTCTATACTAACACCTGCATTGTAGTTATCTAAAATTTTCTGTGTTAACGCCTCTATTTTATTAGTAATTTCTTGTTTTTGATCAGACAATATTGATGAAATAGGGGTGTTCCCTATCACTTCTCTTATAGCACTTTCGGCTGCTGTTTTAACTGTATCTTCTGGATTTACAATATTAAAAATATATTTTTCTAAATCATTAATATGCCACATTACGTCACAGTTGAGGGCAACAATATTTTCATCCCCGGTAAGCATAGTACTTTCTGCTACTACTGGTCTTGCATTTTCAACATTTGACTTATAGCTACTCGTTGATCTATAACCAATCTCGATTCTGCGTGATTGATTTACCTTTTCTATTATTTCTTGCTCTATTGGTGATGGCAAACGATAATTCAACCCGGGAAATCCTTTGCGCACGAATTTACCGAACCTTGTTACCGCAGCTTCCTCACCTTCTTTCACCTCGTAAATTCCGGTTGCAAACCACGCTCCAACTAATAATACTAATATTAGAATTACTAAGTTATTATTAAAACCAAACTTACCATACAAATCCTGAAAATTGAAGGTACTGCCTCTCCTTGGCTTGGTAAATATGTTATTTACTCTTTTATCTTCCTCATCGTCAAAATCACCCCAAGGAGACTTTTTTAAAATCTGCATATATAATTTATCAAACATCTTTCTAGCTAATAATACCCTAAAAATGACAGGACTAATTGAAGATAGAGTATAACTTCTATCTTAAAGGCAGTCAAGCTGTTCTCAGTTCTCTCCTATATATTTTGTAAGACTACCACTTGCATTGTGACCTACAATAATTATATTGATAGTTAGTACTAATTTAATAAGAATATTTTCATAGGTTGTTGACATGAATATAGAAAAATTTACTACGCATGCAAAATCAACTATTGCCAATGCTCAAAGTTTAGCAGCAGCAAGTGACCATCAACAAGTATTACCACTACATATACTTGCAGCGTTGATTGAAGATAATACTGGTATTATTACTAACTTAATTAATATTGTTGGAGCAAATTTAGAGAATTTAAATTACTCTCTAACTACAGAACTAAATAAAATACCCAAAGTACAAGTAGCAGGAGGAAGCCAACTATATTTATCGTCGGAAGCCGTCAAACTGCTTGATAAGGCCACAAAACTTGCTAAGGACAATAGCGATAATTTTGTTACTATAGAAAGAATTTTTGAAGCGTTAACATATGACAATACTCAGGGCGGTAAAATATTAACAGAAAACGCCATTACCAGTAAAAATATTGGAGCAGCGATTTTACAATTAAGGAAAGGTAAAAAGGCTGACAGCGAATCAGCAGAAAATAGTTACGATGCCCTAAGAAAATACGGTAGAGACGTAACCGAACTTGCAGAACTTGGAAAACTAGATCCTATCATCGGTAGAGATGAAGAAATTAGAAGAACTATTCAGGTTTTATCAAGAAGGATGAAGAATAACCCGGTGCTGATAGGAGAACCGGGGGTAGGAAAAACTGCAATAATAGAAGGTCTAGCTCAGAGGATATTTATAAGAGATGTCCCGGAATCTTTAGCTGACTGTCGTATAATAGAGCTAGACATGGGAGCATTAATTGCGGGAGCTAAATATCGTGGAGAGTTCGAAGAAAGGCTTAAGGCAGTGTTAAATGAAATAAAGGAATCTAGTGGTGAAATTATTTTATTTATAGATGAATTACATCTATTGGTTGGCACTGGTAAAACAGACGGGGCAATGGATGCATCAAACCTACTTAAGCCAATGCTTGCAAGAGGTGAATTACATTGCATTGGCGCCACGACTTTAGATGAATATCGTAAATATATTGAAAAAGATCCAGCGCTTGCACGAAGGTTTCAAGCTGTTTATGTTACCGAACCTACAGTTGAAGATACTATATCTATATTGCGCGGTATAAAGGATAAATACGAACTACACCATGGCGTCAGAATTTCAGATAACGCAATAATAGCTGCTAGCACCCTTTCCAATAGGTATATTACCGATAGGTTTTTACCAGACAAAGCTATCGATTTAATTGATGAAGCATGTAGCAGGTTAAAAATAGAATTATCAAGTAAACCTGAAGAATTGGATGAACTTGATCGTAAAATTATGCAAATAAAAATTGAGCTTGCTTCTCTCAAGAAAGAAAATGACGAGCATTCAAAGAAGAAAGTACTAAGCTTAACAGAAGAATTAGAAACACTAGAATCTCGTTCATATGACCTGAATACAAGTTGGCAAGCAGAAAAGTCGAAGATACAAGTTGAACAAAAATTAAAAGAAGAATTAGAAAAAGCCAAATCCGAGCTAGAAAGAGCAGAACGAAGCGCAGATTTAGCCAAGGCTAGCGAACTAAAATATGGAGTTATTCCTGATTTAACCAAGAAGCTCCAACAAGCAACCCAAGAAGAGCACAGTAAACTATTAAAGGAAGCCGTCTCAGAGAATGATATTGCAGCAATAATATCTAAGATAACTGGAATACCAATTGATACAATGCTATCAAGCGAACGCGAAAAGCTGTTAACTATGGAAGATAAGCTTCGTCAATTTGTAATAGGCCAAGATGAGGCTATTAGAGGGGTAAGTGATGCTGTGAGACGTTCTAGAGCAGGAATACAAGATATTAACAGACCTCTTGGATCTTTCTTATTCTTAGGACCAACCGGGGTTGGCAAAACTGAGCTTACAAAGGCGCTCGCTTTTTTCCTATTTGATGACCGCAATGCTATCCTTAGAATTGATATGTCAGAATATATGGAAAAGCATTCTATTTCACGCTTAATTGGCGCCCCTCCGGGTTACGTAGGTTACGAACAAGGTGGTGTATTAACCGAGGCAGTGCGTAGAAGACCATATCAAGTTATCTTATTTGATGAAGTAGAAAAAGCCCATTCAGATATTTTCAACATAATGCTGCAAATACTAGATGAAGGACGATTAACTGACAGCCAAGGCATAACTGTTGATTTTAAAAATACCATTATAATTCTTACCTCTAACCTTGGAGCTGAAATCCTAATTAACCAAAAAGAAGGTGATGATCCAAGTAAAATTAAAGAACAAGTTATGGAGTATGTACGGGCCACCTTTAAACCTGAGTTTTTAAATAGGTTAGATGAAATTATTTTGTTCCATAAATTAGATAAAACAAATATTCATGATATTGTAAAAATTCAGCTAAAAGATTTAAAACACATTCTCGCTCAACAAAATATTAATGTAGAATTTGATGAATCTGCTATAAATTATTTAGCCGATAAAGGATATGATGCAATGTTTGGGGCTAGACCTCTAAAAAGACTCATTCAGAGGGAATTACAAAATAATTTTGCTAAGATGATTCTTGCAGGTAGTATAAGTAGTGGTAACACGGTACAAGTAACATCAAACGGAGAAGGGCTCAGTATTGATAAGGTGTAGTAAATTAT
>JAJZHL010000126.1 GCA_021804505.1 Pseudomonadota bacterium
AAATGGTCAGTATATTCAAGGTGGTAATGCAGGTTGTTTACAGCCAAAAAATGCAGAGAGATGTTTGCCATCAATCAATGACACAAACTGTGTACTCGCGAATTTACTCGAAATTTCTCCTGTTGGCACTTCACCTAGCGGAGGATGTAAGAATTTTCGTACAAAATACCCGAGTATAAGAATTTGTAATGCTTCGGATGCAGCTTATTGTAGTACCTCAACATTGTGGCAGGATATAAAAATTTATCAGTGTAAAAATAGTAGTACAAGCTGGTCTTGTTACGAGAATATTAAAAATCCAGGGGTGGAAGTGTGCCGGCCTTCCATGGATACTGTAAATCGAGTGGTGCCCTCTCCAAGCCTTGGCCCTGTGATAAATAATACCGGGCAGAATTATGCTATTCAAATGAACCCTGACGGTACTTATCCATTTAGTGAGGATTTACAATCAGTTCGGGATAAAACCTCTCAAGAGTTAGGTTTATGCGTCACTGTTCCACCTTTATTCTGTCCGCCTATTACCAATGCAAGTGCATCTACCGGACATGCTACTTGGCCTAGAGGAGAGATAGGTGAATTAGTAACCGGTGTTTGTGCCCCAGGTTATGTGCCGAAAGATTTTAATAATCCACCGCAGCGTTATTGTTTATCTAACGCAGAGACTAAAACTGTAGCCTTTGAATCGTTGCCTTCTGGAGTTGGATGTCGCGAGAATACAGGCCTAGAATATAAATTTGATAGGGGTACTTTCCTCTCTACTTACCCTATTACCAATACAGGGTATAATAAAGCAACTTTGATTGGAAGATTTGTATTTGGTCCAGCTCGCAGCATACCTGCTCAACTTATGTGTGCAACTTATACGTTCGATATACCTGATAAAGATATTATTGAATATTTTAAAATAGGGATAAGAAGTGCTGATCTCGGGAATCTTTCGTCAGAATATGATGATTATTTGCTGATTACAGTAAACAACCAGGTTGCATTTAGTGGCCCTAGTAAGTTTTCCAAAATGACAAGTACTGGCTCAGGAACAGCATATAAGCTATATTTAGATGATAAACTAGCTGCTGATACGTATAAGAGTACTGTGATGCCAGAAACTGATATATTGCGTTATTTAAGCAATACAAATAATAATAAGATTTCTATTTGTTTAGGTATTGTTGGAGGAGGTTCTTTATTCCTAAATATGGAATATAAGATGAAATACTAGATTTTAAGCCTAGGTAAGTATGATATATATTAGTATTGGTTCAAATCAAGGTGACAGACTAGCCAATTTAAGGGTGGCTGTTGATCTTATAAGAGAGCATCTTGTAGATTTGCAAGTGTCCATTATATTGGAAACTCAGGCAATAGTACCACCTAATAGTACAAAGGCTTGGGATAAACCATACTTAAATATGGTAGTTAGAGGTAATTGCGATATAACAGCTGAACAACTATTGCAGGTCTTGCTTAATATTGAGCAAAAAATAGGTAGGCCTTCTATCCGCGACAAATGGTCTCCTCGTGTAATCGATCTGGATATTCTTCTATTTCATGAGCAAATCATTAATTTACCTCATTTGATTGTTCCACATCCAGAGATATTTAATAGAAATTTTTTAGTCCATTTAATTGCACTACTAGATAGCCAGTATATATACAATGTTAGCGATAATAGTCTGTATTATGGTAAAACTTTCGGTGAGATAGCACATCATCTTGGTGTTGCCAAAGGGAGTTTTATACAAAGTTTTGCGTTAGAGCCAGAGCTTGTAGGAGTGGTTAATATTACGCCTGATTCCTTTTCTGATGGGAATATTTATTTAGATCCGGAAATAGCATTAAGTAAGGCGAAATGGCTAATAGCTGAAGGTGCATCAGTCATCGAATTTGGTCCACAGTCAACACGCCCTAATAATCATATGATAGTGGGTGAAAAAGAAGAATGGCAAAGGTTAGAGCCAGTACTGGAGCGTATACAGAAATGGATGCACGAAGAAGGTTGTAAATACCGAATCAGTATAGATAGCTTTATGCCAGAAACAATTATGAGAGTCATAGACAATTATCCAATTTCATGGATTAACGACGTCAAAGGAGACTTAAGTGATAAAGTATTACAATATATAGCAAAAAGTGACTGTAAATTTGTGGCTATGCATTCTATTAGTATACCACCAAATAATATGGATATACTTGGCTTTGATAAAGATCCTATGGAAACAATTTGTGATTGGGCTAAAGAGCTATTGGAACGGTTAAATTCCTGCGGTTTTTCAAATGATCAAGTGATACTAGATCCAGGTATAGGCTTTGGAAAATCTGCTTATCAAAATCTCTTTTTGCTAAATAACATACAAAAACTAAAAGCTTTTGGTAGGAAGATTCTAGTCGGGCATTCTAGAAAACTTTTTATTACTTCCTTTAGTAGTATCCACGTATCGGAACGTGATCTAGAAACCATCTCGATCTCAAGCCAACTACATGATTGGGGGGTAGATTATTTACGGGTACATAATATTAAGGATCATCAGCGCTTTTTTGTGGCGAAGCAATTATGTCCGCCCCTAAAATAATAGGTATTATGGCCTGTGATCCTAGAGAGGTTATAGGGAAAGATAATAAGCTACCATGGCGATATATTAAAGAGCTTGAGTTCTTTACTAAAACAGTCTCTGGGCATGTTATAATTATGGGAAGCAATACTTTCCAGCATCTTCCGAAATCCATTCTAGATAACAGCTTTAGTATAGTTTTTTCACGAACATTAAAATATTCAAAGTCAGGAAATGTGATTTTTTTAGACTCGCTAAAAGAATTTAAAAAAATACTTCTTAGTGCAGCTGAGGAAACATGTTACTATTTAATTGGTGGATCAAAGATAGCCAGCACATTTTTAGAAGCAGGTTTAGTGGATCAGTTCTTACTAACCAGAATAAAGAAATGCTACGAGGGAGACACCTTTTTCCCTATTGAGTTATTACAAAATTTTACCCCAACTATACTGCTTGAGGATAAGGACTTTGTGATATATGAGTATTCTAAAAAGTAGGCATTTAGTTGATATTCTTCTTTTAATGCAGTCGTTATATGGATAAGATACGGTATCCAAATTATTTACATAAGATTTATAGGTACTCATGCTGAGTATGATTAAATTAATGTTAAAGAAGTATAATGATGGAAATACACACTATTAAAACAGAAGAGGAGTATTATCAAATCGCTTTAAAGCAAATAGATGGCTTACTTTATTCTAGCGTGAACTCAAGAGAAGTGGAGCAATTAGAAATATTATCTATTTTAGTAAGATTATGAGAATAAACATTATAAAATATATACGCCTCACCCAATAGAGGCCATCTAATTTAGATTAGAGCAATTAGGTTTATCAGGTAAAGATTTAGAAATAACTATAGGGTATAGCGGGAGAGTATAAGAAATTCTTAATAGGAAAAGGAGTTTAACCTTATCAGTTATAAGAAAATTACATATTAATCTGAATATCCCAGCTGATATTTTAATTCACGAAACTAAGAAAAAAGCAGCTTAATAAGAGTTGTAATAAAAAGTAAATATAAATGATCACTGTAGTTTGCTTATTTGCTGCAGTACTTCCTGGGCATGATTTGTAACACTTACTTTAGGCCAGATATGGGCGATTTTTCCTTGCTTGTCTATAAGGAAAGTGGTGCGTTCAATTCCCATGTACTTCTTGCCAAACATTGATTTTTCTCCCCATACACCGTATTTTTCGCAAGTGTC
>JAJZHL010000127.1 GCA_021804505.1 Pseudomonadota bacterium
GATGATTGTAGTTGCTGTCCTCTAGGTAAATCCATCTCCACTTTACCCTCAACCTTAGGCATAATCGGCTCGGTAACAAGCGGACGAGTCGTCTGAGGCAGCTCATGGCCGGGTGATAAAGTCATTTTTACTGTATCATCTACTTCCAACTTTGCAATAGGAGTATTAAGTCCCGCCACTGAAGACGCTAGCGCTTTTCCCACAAGCGGGTCCAAATTAACTGCCATCTCTAATTTAGGCGCAGAAGGAGACGTAGTAATGCTAGGTGTATTTTTAGACAATTCTTGCCCTGAAGGCATGCTCATCTCTACTAAATCATTTACTTTAACCTTGGCAGGTAAAGTAGGAAGATCAGATACTGTCTGCTTTAGTTCTTCACCCTTAGGCAGGTCTGATGCTATTGCCTCCTGAACCTGAAGTGCTCTTGGCCCGGTAGAGTATTCAGGCGTATTTTGGCTGATCTGACGGCCTGGTGATAAGGTCATTTTTACTGTATCATCCACTTCTATCTGCGCAATAGGAGTATCAAGGTCAGGAACCGAACTACTTAGTGGCCGCCCCTCTGGCACCTGAAAAGCATTCTTAAGCTGTAGTGCTAGTTGAGACAAATCTATCTCCGGCCTCGGCCCGTCAGGAACAATTACCATCTCATCTGCTTTACTAGAACCCATCCCAGGCAGAAAATTTGCAAAGCCTCTCACCGCTTCACCTGCAAGTGTCCCTAACCAATCAAACCAGCCCCCTCCGCCTCCATATGTCTTGGGCGTGGGATCAGGGGTTATACCGTCTTTATCCGGTAACTTTTGCCCCCCTTGACCTTTTTGTGGGTCTGTGGGATGATGTATTGGTGGAGAATTGGGATCATTGTGTGGCTGCATACCTTCCTGTAAAACACCTCCAGCTGTATTATCAGCAAAACTATCTCCACCAAGGGTGCTAGGTTCTCCAGATTTATCACCACTAAAACCCTTTGAATTATCTACCAACGGGTCTGTCTGTAACGAATTAGGATCCCCCCCTATAGCACCACTAAAGCTGGAGCTTGAACTCGAGCTGGAAGATGATGTAGAGCTATTGTTGCCACTTTCTGAAAAACTCAAGGCCGGGCTTCTACCATTATATAATGTTTGATTATTTCCAGAAATGAAGTCTTCTGCTGCTCTAATTTCTTCGTTTACGTACTTATGAAAAGGAGATAATTGTTTTGTAGCTTCATGATCCGCTACTGTACGAGGGTCAAGTGTTCTTAATTGATATATTAATGTATTTTTTTCCCTGAACGCCTTGTTTCTTTTAGCTAAAAATTGTTCAAAATCCTTTGTTAATTTCTTAACACTTGTCTCATCAGTTGTCTCTTTAATTTTTGCTTGTACTGCTTTGGCATCGTTTATAGCATTCGTTTCTTCTGCTTGCCTAACTTCTATCTCTACCAATAACTTTTTACTTTCCTGGAAATTCTCTAAGCGCTTCTTAACATCTTGTTCCTTTAACTTTAGCTGCTCTTGGGATAGAATTTCCTCTTGTTGGATTAATTTCGCCTTTCTAGATAAGACAGCTTTAAACCTTTGATCCCATGATTTCGGTTGTGTTTGTAAGCTATTAGTAGTCTGAATTATTGCTTGATTTTCTTGTAATGGCACAGCTGCTGTTATGGCTGACAACTTGCTTTTAATAGCTGTCAGCTCCTTCTCCATAGCATTTATATTTGAGGTATAGTGCTGCTCCTGCCTCACTGCTTCCCAGTGCATTTGAGTGCTGTAAGGTAACCGTACCTCTACTTTAACTATCTTCTGAACTTCTGGGGGTAGGTCTTTTATTGATGTAGTACTATTAGATCTAGGCTTAGTTATGGTATTTATTCCAGCAGCAACTACTCCCACCGCTCCTGCAGCTATAATTCCTGTAGTATTAGTAAGGTTAGGTAAAGTTTGGGTCGGACTACCCATCGTCTCAGAAGCAGGCATTAGGGGTAGAGATAGCGCTAAAATTATGGATATAATCTTTGATGATAAATTATATTTCATACGCCCCGTGGTACACTTATTTTGTTTTATATAACCTTTTAACTGTCACTTAAAACTTTAATGGTTGGGTCTGTTCTTAGCCGCTATTAAGCAGGTAATATTTTAAGAAAACAAAAGCTTATAACATCTTACTTAACTATCTGTTTCGTTGTTGCTTACGGTAAAATACACATTTTTTTCAAATACGCAACATTATTATTTTTTTGCATAGCAAAATGTTAAACAGATTGTAGCATTTAAATAACTAACTGTCAATAATTTATTTCGGTTTAAACGGCTAATCAGGTATATTTGTTAGAGTACTATTATTCTAAAGTATCTTTAATGGCTAAGCAGATGGCTTAAATTTTCTAACAAGCAGATGATGAACTTTACCTGCACCACTACACTCTCCTATCATCACAAAATCGTATACATGTTCAAAACCTGCTTTCATATAGACATGCTTAGCTCGAGAATTATGCCGGGTCAATCAAGAAAGTATCAGCCTTAGGGTCAACATACTTGCGGAAATAACCAAGGAATTCAGATAAAGTTTTTACCCCGTAACCTTTGCCAAAGAATTTAGAGGCACCTATCATGTAATCCAGACCGCACGTATTGCCTGTTTTTGAAAGTCTTGCAAGCTTTTCGGGCCCCATGTCATCTTGTTGAGTTTCTTGAATTGTCATCACCATTGCAAATGGATAGTCTTCAGAAAGCCACTGAAGGATAGTGCCCATATGCTTTTGCATAACTTTTTCAAAATGGATACTCTTAATTCCTTACGTAAATAGAGTTTTGCCATTAGCCCTTTATTTTGGCACCTGTCAATTCATATACTATAATACTTTTATCTAGGCTTGGCTATAGCGAGAGTAAAATCAATAAAACTTATTTTTTGATACTTTTAAGTATTAGTGCTCATGGTTAATAATGATATTATCTTTAAATAATATTTATTACTGGGTGTTCCGAATATGAATCAGCAATGTTTATTTAACGAGGACGTGAATATTCCTGGATTAACATATGTTCCAACCTATATTTCCTCAGAATATGAAGATGAATTACTTAAGCTCATTGATATTCAGAATTGGAATTTAGAGCTGAAACGTAGAACTCAACATTATGGCTATAAATATGATTATACAGCTAGGTCGATAGACCCATCCTATTATCTTGGCGAAATGCCTTATTGGATTGTTGAGTTATGTCATAAACTGAGCCTAGAATCTATATTCATGGAAAAGCCAGATCAAGTCATAGCAAATGAATATATACCAGGGCAAGGCATCGCTCCTCATATAGATTGCATACCATGTTTTTCGGATACAATCTGTTCATTAAGCCTGGCATCTGGATGCTCTATGAACCTGACTAATGGTGATATTAAGAAATCTATATATCTTGAACCTAGAAGCTTATTAATTTTAAAAAGTGAGGCAAGATACAAATGGCAGCATAGTATTGCCGCAAGAAAAAGTGATAATGGGATAAAAAGACAAAGACGTATCTCGCTTACCTTTCGGAAGGTAATTTTATAAAATAAACTAAAATACCTCAGTCTCAGTGCACTAAGGCTTCGTGAGACACTCCTAGCTCTATTTCGCTTTTCTGGCGTGCCGGGCGTAGCTCCTCGAGCGAAACCTGGCGGAGAGAGGGGGATTCGAACCCCCGATACGGTTAC
>JAJZHL010000128.1 GCA_021804505.1 Pseudomonadota bacterium
AATGGTTTTAATATTGAAAACTGGAAAATGCTCCACATCGTTATAATAACCTGTATGATCACCAAAAGGACCTTCAGGAAGATATTCATCGAAATTTATATATCCTTCCAGCACTATTTCACTATGCGCTGGTACTTATAAAGTTACACTAACACAATTCACTAGTTCAACAGATTTACCCCGTAATAATCCTGCAAAATTATATTCTGACATATTATCTGGCAAAGGCATCACTGCAGATATAGTCACTGCAGGGTTAGCCCCTATGACAATAGCTGCAGGGAAAGGTTCCTGTGAAGCTTCCTTCCACCGCTTATAATGCTGCGCCCCCCCTCTCATTTTAAGCCAGCGCATAATAAGCTTGTTCTTGCTTACCACCTGCATTCTATAAATACCAAGATTGTAATTGTCAATTTTTGACTTGCTAGGTCCCTTAGTAACCACTATTGGCCAAGTAATTAAAGGCGATACATCCATTGGCCAGCACGTTTGGATAGGTAATAAATTAACATCGGGATCATCAATTACTACTTCCTGACAAGGAGCTTTTGATAAAATTTTTGGAGACATAGCAAATACTCTTTTTGCTAGTGGCAACATTGAAAAAGCTTCCTTAAATGAGGCAGGAGGCTCAGGATTCTTAAGAAATGTTAATAATTCACCAAATTTTCTCAACTCAAGGCTACTTTCTAACCCTAAACCCCATGAAATTCTGTCAGTATGTGCATACAAATTGGTTAGCACCGGCATGGTAGATTTAGTACCATCATTTTTAATGACATTGTCAAATAGCAAAGCTGGTCCGCTATTTTGCAAAACGCGCCTACTAATTTCTGTAATCTCAAGATTAGACGATACTTGATGCGATACACGTTTTAAATGGCCCTTCTGTTCTAAAAACTCTAAAAACCCGGCTAGATCTTGGAAACTCATATTACTCGCAATAATTTAAATTCGACGATTTTTGTTAAAAAACAAATATAAGCTAACCATCATAACAAAAATTATATTAGCATAACACCCAAAGATAAAATTCAAATCTTTAGCAGCAAGATTTTGTAGGGTAAAATGTGAATATGTGATAATTGCTACGGCAGTTGCAGGAAACAAGATTTGCTTTAAACCAGATTCTTTACTATATGGCTGATATAAAAATATGCCAAGTACAAGAGAGGAAAAGATGAAATTATACATAGGCCAGATTATTCTTTGATGCCCTTCAGCAATTAACTTACTTCTTCTTTGCTTAGATAATTGGTCACTAGGATTTAATAATTCATTAATATAATACTCATTCAATGTCTTATTACTTTCATCCTGGGTAAGTTGCTCGACACTATGATCTATTAACTGTACAGTCAGAGACTCAAAAGTTAAATTGGTGATGTTTCCATTCGTATCATATTCTTGCCTAATACCATTAAATAGCTTAAGTACAGGCTTATGATCTTTCAGTTTAAATACACCAATATCTGCAAACAATATTTTTGGAGCATGTATCCTACGATTGTCAAATAATGCTATACCTTTTATTCTACCATCTGGCATCTTTTCATCAAAATATACTGTGATTCCCTTAGAGATCTGATTGAAAGTTTTTTCGCTTATGATATTTGATGCATAGTTATTCCGCATAAAATACAATTCTTCTTTTAGCTGACTATATGACGCTGGTAATAAATTGCTAGAAACATAATAAGCAAATAAGGTAACTATAAAAGCTATAAGTAATGCTGGACTTGCAAGTTGTAAATTACTAAGGCCTAAACTCCGTAATATAATTAGTTGCCGTCCTTCGCTTAAATTACTATAAACATAAATTATAGAAATAATGGTTGCGAAGGGTAATAAAGTAAATAATAAGTATGGTACCACTAAAATAATCAAGTTGAAAAAATGTCCTACTGTTACCCCTTTGTCTATTAAGTATAACAGTTTCAAGATCTGGGTAATCCAAACAAGAGTAGTTATCGAGAAAACTATCACTACAAGAGATGGAATTATGCTCTTAATTATATAGCGTTTATATATTAACATTCTTTACTAACTGACAAAATCAAAATCCTTGCCTTCTTTTATATATTGCCTAATTCTCACCATTAATCCCTGAAAGTATGTTAGGTTATGCCATGTCATTAACATAGATCCTAAAATTTCTTTCGCTTTAACCAGATGATGTAAGTAAGCCTTGCTATAATTTTTGCATGCTGGACATATGCAATCATCCTCAAGCGGGGTGCTATCATTACTATACTGACTGTTACGTATATTTACAGTACCATATTTAGTAAAAGCCTGACCATTTCGTCCTGATCGTGTTGGAATGACACAATCAAACATATCAATTCCTCTTGTCACTGCGCCAATAATATCCGCTGGCTTACCAACGCCCATAAGGTATTTAGGTTTATTTAGAGGAAGTAAATCCGGTGTATAGTTAAGCACTTCAAACATTATTTCTTGCCCTTCACCTACAGCTAGACCTCCTATAGCGTATCCTTCAAAATCTAACTTTACTAAATCTCGTGCAGACTGAGTGCGCAGTTCTTGATAGGTACTACCTTGCACGATGCCAAATTGACCATACCCTTCTTCCCTTGCAAAAGCTCTCCTTGACCTCTCCCCCCACCTGGTTGTTAACTCCATAGACGCCTTTGCTTGCTCATATGTCGCGGGATAAGGTGTACACTCATCAAACGCCATGGTTATAGTACTTCCTAAAAGCTGCTGAATCTCAGTTGCTCGTTCGGGACTAAGCATGTGTTTCCTACCATCAATATGCGAATTAAAAATTACTCCTTCTTCTGTAATTTTGCGCAATTTTGATAAAGACATAACCTGAAAACCACCAGAATCAGTTAAAATCGGCTTTTGCCAATTCATGAATTTATGGAGTCCCCCAAGCTGCGCGATCCTTTCAGCGCCTGGCTGCAACATCAAATGGTAGGTGTTACCAAGTAGCACATCTGCTCCTGTCAACTCTACCGATTCTGGTAACATTGCTTTCACTGTAGCTTTAGTACCAACAGGCATGAAAGCTGGAGTTCTAATCTGACCATGCTTAGTGCTGATCACACCGGTTCTGGCTTTTTTATGTTGCGACTCTATAGTGAATGAAAATTTTTGCACTAAATAAAATACCTAATTATATTTATTAAACTACTTAAGATTAAATTAGAGGGTCTCTTCTTCCCATTCTAATAATTGCATTATACGACATACACTCAAAAAAACGACCTATTTTTGGATTCTAATAAATCAATTATTTGAGCGGTAAGTGAAGAAATTACTAGACCGTGAGCAAAAGATTTGTTATACAGGAACTCTTACATTTGTTCCTCGGTAGCTCAGTGGTAGAGCAAACGGCTGTTAACCGTTCGGTCGCTGGTTCGAGTCCGGCCCGGGGAGCCATTTTATAACTTAAGATAGATTATTTTTCTAAATAGCGAGTAATAATTATACATGGCTAAAGAAGAACTTATTCAATTTGAAGGCGTTGTCCTTGAGCTTTTGCCTAATGCCAATTTTCGAGTGAAGTTAGAGAACGACCATCTTATTATTGCGCACACTTCAGGCAGGATGCGTAAAAATCGTATACGAATATTAGTAGGGGATAAGGTAACAATTGAAATGACACCTTATGATCTTACTAAAGGCCGCGTGATTCATCGCCATTAACAAAATTTGTTA
>JAJZHL010000129.1 GCA_021804505.1 Pseudomonadota bacterium
CAGGTAAATCTCCTACAGTAATTATGTATAAAAAAGTTGAAATTATAATCAGTAAGTCACCAATAATCTTTGATGCTATTCAAAGTAACCTACCTGCAGGGAATTTTATTGGGGGAGAATCTCCAAAATGGATATCCACCATCCCGAATAATTTTGTAGAATTATATAAGAAAATAGACCTGTTGATAATTGATGATAATATTAATTTAAATATTCTACCTAGCTTACTATATAGTACTAAAGTTATAATTAATGTAACAAATAGGCAAATTCGAGAAAATGAAATTTTATTAAAGTTACCACTAAAACTATCCCATTTTCTTAAAATTATTAACGATATTCGCGTTCAAACACATATTTTCAATAATATTAATGATGACTGGATTTATGATGAGCAACTAGCCATTTTATTCAATAAAGAACTTAGAATTCGTTTTACTGAAAAAGAGAACGAGATTTTTAAGCATCTTTTACTCGCGCCTAATAATCAATTGGATAAAGAGAGCCTACTAAAAAATATCTGGCAATATCATCCTGATACAGACACAAACACTATTGATACCCATTTATATAGGCTAAAACAAAAATTGCCAGACACCATAATGTTAGCAAAAGATAATTATTACCAGTTGTTAATCAGCAATCAAAATGTCACATAGAATTATATTGATTTCGAATTTGTCATCTATTAGATAATTAATTTCTTGAGTACATTTAATAATTAAGATATAAAATTTTAATAAATACCCTCTTGTATTTTAAATTCATTTAAGGTTTAATAAAGGCGAAGAAAAAAGTTTTTACAATGAAAAGACAAGAAACATTTTCATCTTTAACAAAGGTGCAAAAAGAAGCAGCTAGTTTACTCTCGATAGGGACATTTCTGGAGTATTTTGACTTAATGCTATATGTACATATGTCTGTGCTATTAAATGAGCTTTTTTTTCCAAAAACCGATCCTCATACAGAGCGTCTTCTTGCTGCATTTAGCTTCTCTTCGGCTTTTATTCTTAGACCATTTGGTGCTCTAGCTTTTGGATGGATAGGAGATAATATAGGTCGTAAAGCAACCGTTGTTATTACTACTACCTTTATGGCTATCTCATGTGTCACTATGTATATGCTACCCACTTATGCTCAAATTGGCATTACTGCTTCCTGGATAATGATATTATGTCGTGTTATACAGGGGTTATCGTCTATGGGTGAAGTAATAGGGGCTGAACTTTATCTTACTGAAACTATTAAAAGACCCGTAATATTTCCTATAGTAGGGTTTATAACTGTTGCACTTACTATAGGAGGCCTGGCTGCTTTAGGTGTGGCTTCTCTTGCCACAAGTTATGCATTTAATTGGCGCTTTGCATTTTTAATTGGTGCAAGTATAGCAATACTTGGCACTATTGCTAGAGTACGCTTACGAGAAACCCCAGATTTCGTAGATGCAAAAAGGAGAATTAAGGCGGTTTTTGAAGATGACGGTATAGATAAACAGATACTAAAACAAGATCCAATATATAATAAACCCATTAATAAAATAACCCCTATAGCTTATTTCTTGATAGAGTGTTCAGCGCCAGCGTGCTTCTATCTGATATATTGCTATTCGGCTAGTATCCTTAAAGATCTTTTTAATTATACCCCGGTTCAAATCATTCACCATAACTTTATGGTGACGTTAGTAGAGTTTCTTGTGCTGTTATTCATAACTTTTTTGAGCTATAAGGTATATCCCTTAAAGATCTTAAAAGTGAAGTTAGTTATCTTTTACATATTTATTTTAATCTATCCATATATGCTTCATAATTCTAGTAGCCCTATGCAAGTAATGTTAATGCAGCTTGGTATAGTCTTTTTTGGAGTTAATGTATTGCCTGCTGGTCCAATTTTTTACAGCCACTTTCCTATATTTAAACGCTTTACTTATACTGGCTTTGCTTATGCTTTATCACGTGCTATAGTTCATCTAACCACATCATTTGGTATTATTTATTTGACCGAGAGTTTAGGACCTTACGGCATACTGGTAGTTATGATGCCTATACTCCTAGGATTTACATTTGGTTTAAACCATTTTGAAAACTTAGAACGAGCTTCTAGCGATAATACTAGTACAAATAATGTAAATTCTCAAGCCACGCTCGCTTAACATTCTTATAGTAAAGAATTACGGCTCTGTTGCAATTTTGAAGAGGTAAGATTAGAATAGAGCCCTTTTTTTCTCTATTATAAAATGTTTTGATACTAAGGAGGCGTTTAAAGGCCAATATATAAAGAGTCCTTTACTAGGCTCTGTAACGAGGCAACCATTTAGAACAGTATAAAAGCCATTACTCTTCTCCCTTTCAGTCCTTATTTTATCCCTTAAGAACTTACTATCCAATATATAAGCATCACAACCTAACGAATTGATTAACAAATTGCTAAAAATGATGCACATCTCCAAAAAGTTTTACCATATACGAGTTTGGATCTTCCTCTCCAAGGCTTATGCAAGTGCCAGTCATCACGGAATGTACTGCGTCACTGGTTCCGGATATTGCTCCTACATGTACTATTGATGCATCTGCGTGAGTTTTTATGGGATTAAACCCAACTTCTGGTAAAGCCCAACTATGAGTATCAAATGCACTCCACTCCCTAACATGTACTTTTATGCCACAAGCTTTTTCTACATGTTGAGTGATTGATTCAACCACAGTTTGCTTTAGATCTTTTGGAGCCTTGCTATAATGAGGTTTATAATAACATTTTTGGTTGTAAGATAAAACATACAGTAAGTCTTTCTGAGGCCGTGGGGCGCTAAATATAAAACCATGTATATTGGTTCTCCCTCTAATGTGAAAGGCATTCTACCTACATCTACAGGTTTATCTACAACAACTGCATATTTAGTAACGTCTATACCCTCTCCGCCTCTCCCGGCGCACAGCTTGGCATTGCCTAGAAGGCCGTCTATGTCTGTTGAAAGATCTTTGTAGCAAATGGGCTAATAGCAACAACTACTTTATCTGGAGTTTTAGTATTGCCGTTTACTACCACACTACCATCTTTATGTAATTCTTCCATACAAGCGTTAAATTCAAATTTCACCCCCGCTTTTTAATAGCTTTATTATAGAGGTAATCCATGGCATAACTATAACCCTCTTTAGTCATAAACATTTCATCACCGCTTCCTATAAAATATCTATCGGCTATTACGGAGCCCTTATCTAAAGCTATGATTGCACCATATCTTTCAATTCATTCTTAGAAACGCAGTATCTTAAACATTTACCGTACCAACTGCTTAATATAGCATTGGATGCATTTAGAGTTGGATGCTCTGAATATATGTCATCTATCAAAGTACCCCATGGTACTGTGACTAATTCATCGTTATAATGAGATAGAATATCTTGTAACTTATTATATAACGCGGCATGTATGGGTTTTATCACGTAATGTTGAAAAAAACCAGCTACAGCGTTAATAAGGGGTCCAATAATTAGGGTTTTAAATTTGGATGACTCGTATTCGTAATACCTCCCGCCGCTAAATAGCTTGGACACAGGATGATTAGAGTCATGCACGAACATGGCGCCTCTTTCTACTTTTATTTCAGGAGAATTAGAGATTTTTGCAATTGGCTTTTTAGAAAAAAATAAGGAGTACGCAATGCCGGCCAGCAATGCAACTGTCGCGA
>JAJZHL010000006.1 GCA_021804505.1 Pseudomonadota bacterium
GAGAAGAAATAGTAAAAATGATAGATATAGAGCAAATTGAGCCCGGAAGTAATCAGCCGAGAAAAATTTTTGAATATGATAAAATAAAGGAATTAGCCGACTCTATAAGTATTAATGGTTTATTACAACCCATACTAGTTACTCCCGGAGATGGTGAGAAGTATAAAATTATAGCTGGAGAAAGACGCTGGCGGGCGTGTAAAATAGCAAAAGTTACCCATATTCCTATAATAGTTAAAGATTTAAGTTATAAAGAAACCATAGAGTTAGCGCTAATAGAAAATATTCAAAGAGAAGAATTAACTGCCATAGAAGAGTCTGAAGGTTACGAAAAGCTGATTAAGGAATTTGGTTATACCCAAGAGCAATTGGCAGAAAAGCTTAGTAAAAGTCGTAGCCATATAGCTAATTTGTTGAGGTTGTCACAGCTACCTAGGTCCATTAAGGACAAAATAAATGAGGGAAAGCTAACTATGGGGCATGCTAGATGTCTAATTAATCATGCGCAGGCTGAGTTAATAGCCTCTCATATTATGGAACAGGATCTAAATGTGAGGCAGACAGAAGAGCTGGTTAGAAATTGGTCTAAACACGAGTACACAAAGGCTCCAGAACAAAATAAACGTGTAGGAAAGAAGTTTATACAGGAAAATAGTAAAGGTAATGATTTACAGCTATTAGTAAAATCATTATCAGAGAAGTTTGGTATAAAAATTACTATAGAAGACTACTCTATAGGTGGAAGATTAATATTTCATTATGGTAGTTTGGAAGAATTGGATGGAATTTTATCGAGGTTAAATTAAATGCAAATTTTTTTAGATAGTGCAGATATTAATGAAATAGGTGAGATTAACCAGTTAGGGATAATTGACGGCATTACCACTAACCCTACTTTAGTTTCCCGGACGCAAGGCGATTTTATATCTACTATCGTTAATATATGTAAAATCATAAGAACTGATATTAGTGTAGAAGTAGTAGCAAATGATTTGGAGAATATGATAGTTCAAGGTAATAAAATTTTGGATATTGCTGATAATATTGTAGTAAAGTTACCTATGACATGGGACGGTATAAAAGCTTGTAGATATTTTGCTGATAAAGGAAAAAAAGTGAATATGACATTGTGCTTCTCGGTCAATCAAGCCATTATTGCTGCAAAGGCTGGAGCGGCATATGTCTCACCATTTATAGGAAGGTTAGATGATGCAGGTCAAAATGGTATGGATTTAGTTCAGGATATAAGACACGCATATGATAATTACCATTATAGATTCAATACACAAATTTTGGCGGCATCTATAAGAAGTACAGAACATGTATATAAATCCGCTATGATAGGTGCAGATGTGGCAACGATGCCAGGCAAGATTATTAAGCAATTATTAGATCATCCATTAACTGTTGCAGGGTTGGACATATTTAATAAAGATTGGGCTAATTCAAAACTCAGTATTTAACGATTAGGTTATAATGAAAAAAATCTATTCTTCGTTAGAAGAAATAAAGCTAATAGGTATTAAAGTTCGTACCAGTAATAAAGGTGAGCTAGATAGTGCCACAGCCAAGATAGCACCTTGTGTTCAAAAATATTTTGTACAACAAATTTCTGGGAATATTAATAATCGCCTAAAGCCAAATGCTACGTATTGCGCATATACCGATTATGAAAGTGATTATCACGGCGAATATACTTTTTTTATTGGAGAAGAAGTAAGCTCCTTTAGTAATACTCAGGAGGGGTTGTCTACTTTAGTTGTACCTAGACAAAAATATGTGAAGTTTACCACAGAAAGTGGCGCTATGCCTAATATTGTCATAAATAGTTGGAATCAAATATGGCAAATGACACCTGAAGATTTAGGGGGGACAAGAGCATACTATACAGATTTCGAGGTTTATGACCAGCGTGCAATAGACCCACAAAATACAGTATTAGATATCTATATTGGTATTAATTAAACACAAGAGCAAAGTAAAATTATGTCCTATCAATATGTTTATGTTATGAATGGTTTAAGCAAAACCATTAACGGTAAACAAATACTAAAAGAAACCTATCTATCGTTCTTACCATCCGCAAAAATAGGGATTATCGGCCCAAATGGAGCGGGGAAATCCACTTTATTAAAAATAATGGCCGGGATAGATAAAGAATATGATGGAGAAGCATTTGTAGCTAGCGGAGTTAAGGTAGGATATTTAGCACAAGAACCTCAGCTTGACCCTAATAAGAATGTTTTTGATAATATTATGGAAAGTTTGAGTGAGAAAAAGGCATTAATCGATGAGTTTAATGAAATTAGTTACAAATTTGCTGAAGAAATGTCAGATGAGGAGATGAATAATTTGCTCATAAAACAAGCGGAGTTACAAGAGCAGATAGATAGCTGTGATGCTTGGAGTTTAGAGAGAGAAATTGAAATTGCAATGCTAGCGCTAAGATGTCCAGATAAGGATGCAGATGTTACTAAAATCTCAGGCGGAGAAAAAAGGAGGGTTGCTCTATGTAAGCTGTTATTAGAACAACCTGGTATGTTATTGCTTGATGAGCCCACAAACCATTTAGATGCAGAATCAGTATCCTGGCTAGAAAATTATTTAAAGGATTATAAAGGCACGGTAGTAGTAATTACTCACGATAGATACTTTTTGGATAATGTAACTGATTGGATATTAGAGATGGACCGTGGTAAATGTGTCCCATGGCATTCTAATTATACCACTTGGCTTGAACAAAAACAGGCAAAGCTGGAGCTTGAAGATAAAGAAGAAGATGATAGAAGCAAGCAGCTGAAAAGGGAACTTGAGTGGATACGCCAGTCACCAAAAGCTAGACAGTCAAAAAGTAAAGCAAGAATCACAGCGTATCAAGAGCTACTAGCAAAGCAAAAAGACCAGACTACATCTGTAGCGCAAATTATTATACCAAATGGGCCGCGTCTCGGAGACGTAGTGATAGAGGCAGAACATATAGCGAAAAGATATGGTGATAAAGTACTACTTTCAGATTTTAGTTTTATAGTTCCTCCAGGTGCAATTGTTGGTATAGTTGGGCCGAATGGGGCTGGAAAATCTACCTTATTTAATATTATCACTGGTAAAGTTACACCAGACCACGGAACAATTAAGTTAGGGCAGACTGTTAAGCTCGGGTATGTAGATCAGTCAAGAGACCATTTAGATGATAACAAGACTGTTTGGCAGGAAATTTCTGCAGAGCTCGAAGAATTACAACTAGGTAACAGATCGATGAAAAGCCGCGCCTATTGTGCAGCTTTCAATTTTCGTGGAGGAGATCAGCAAAAGAAAGTTGGACAACTGTCAGGCGGAGAGCGCAATAGAGTACATATTGCTAAATTGTTAAAAGAAGGTGCAAATGTAATATTACTAGATGAGCCATCTAATGATTTAGATGTTGATACACTAAGAGCCTTAGAAGATGCAATTTTAGATTTTGCTGGTTGCGTTTTGGTAATAAGTCATGATCGTTGGTTTCTAGATAGAATAGCAACGCATATTATTGCTTTTGACCAAGAAGGTAATGCGACGTGGTTTGAAGGTAATTATCAGGATTATCATGATTATATGGAGAAAATAACAGGAGATAGCGTTAGTTCACCTAAATATCGTCATAAAAAATTGGTATAATACATGTCGTTCGGAGAATTATTAGTTGTTATAGTAATAGCACTAATGGTTACCAAGCCTGAAGATATACCAGTAATAGTAAAAAAAATTCAGCAATTTAAACAATACTGTTTAGCGCTAAAAAAGCAGTTATTGCTTTATATTACAGAAGATCTTAATACTAGTGACAGTGATACTGAACAGTTAAACTTTTATCTACAAAAGATAATTAGCTTGCAAGGCAGTTATGATGGTAATTATTCCCTGACTGAACTAAAAGAAAATTATGATAGGCTTATAAAAAAGCAGATTGCTGAAGCAAATCCTACAGGTAACCCAAACGATAAAGAAAAGTGAACATTTATGTTTAACATTCTTGCAGTTAAGTAGATGACATTCAAGCATCTCGATATCATCCTAGCTATCGCGGGAAACTAAGAAAGAATTCTGTATTAGTTCCTGAACTAAATTCTGTATGTCGAGCCATCCAAGACATACAGAACTTGATTGGAGAACCCGGGGGCCCAGCCGCAGCAAGGGATGATACAACTATTTTAACAATAAATAAAAAATTTATAATACAAGGAATGTTTCAGGAGAGAATATGAATTTTATTGATAACCTACATAAAGAGCTAGAACAGTTTGATTTATTAAAACATTCGTTCTATCAATATTGGGGTGCTGGGAAATTATCTAACGATACTTTAAAGCATTAGCACAGTATTATCATCATGTTGCAGCTTTCCCTAATATATAAGCAGTATCCACTCATTATGTCCTAATCTCGAAGAGAGACAAATTTTGCTAGCCAATCTTAATGAAGAGGAGCAAGGCGAGGAAAATCATCCTGAATTATGGCTCAGATTTGCAGAAGGTGTAGGATATAGCCGTCAAGAAGTCATGCATAATCCTCCTCAAAATGTATCATCTAAGCTAGTGAATGACTATTTCGGTTTGGTAAGAGAAAATTTTGCTAAAGCGCTTAGAGCATTATACGCATATGAACGGCAAACTCCTTCAGTTGCAGAGTCTAAAGTACAAGGGTTGCAACAATTTTATGGTATACAAGATGATAGGGCATTACAGTTTTTTATAGTGCATAAAGAAGCAGATGTCTGGCATTCAGAAGAATGTGCTGCAATAATCAGTAAGCTTGTTGATTCAGAGCAGGAACAAGTGAGGCAAGGAGCGATTGATGGAGCCAAACTTTTATGGGAATTTTTAGATGGTATCAATAGTTATAATTAAAGCCGTTGTGCAGATGACATTCTAGCTACGGCGGAAACGTAGGTCTGTTGTCATTCCTGCATAGGCAGAGGAATCTAGTCTTTAAAGATTTTCTAGATCCCAGCCGCAGTAAGAGATGACATAGTGTTGAGAGAATAAATTGTTGGATCTGCAGAAATGACAATACGAAAAAATAGCCCATCTTTGTTTCACTACGACAAGGCATCACGCCTTCGTTTGTGCTGCGCGAGGGCGTATGACATGAATTTAGCCATGCAACTCATTTAATTCAGCATCTAAGCTAACTAAGGTTTTTGCTTTTTTGCGATAGCACATTCCTCACCGACTTTAGTAGCAGCGGCATTCATATGAGCCTTTACATCTTGGCTTCCAGCAATTACGCCGCCCAAAGCCCAGCTCATCTTATTAACCTATATTAGCCCTAATATTTCTTGTGTTTCATTATCTTTTATATTAATTTGGGCATCAAAATACGATCTCCCTGCCCTAAACCCTACAAGAGTTCTCATAACCGGACTACCTTCGTCATATTTAGTAATTTCCCCATCAATGACTACGGCATTGTCTTCCGTTTCTACATTTCTTTCAACCTTAGCGAATAATCCTCTTGCTTTAATAACGCTAGCAATAAGATCAGCAAATCTCTTGCCTTCTGCTATAATATGTGGATCGTCTGCAGATTTGCTAGTACCATCGGTGAAATCGTTAACTATTACGTGGTTATAGTTAGTAAGATTAACTAACTTAGCTGAAGAGTCAGTACTGTGTAATTTTGAGGTGCTACCACACGCAGACAAAAGCAAAGTTAAGGCTAAAAAAGGCAAGAATTTCATATTCCCTCTATTTATTGTTTAATTGGTTTTAAAATTATAGATGCTAGAAAATATTCTGTTAAATAGGCGCGAGTTTATATAAAATATAAAGTTTTTTATCAACAAAAAAGTTCTATCATTAATTACCTCGGCCATTAATATTCTATGATTGCTTGTTTGTCAAGAGATTTAATTATTAATTGCAGAAGGGGCTAGCAAAATCTTATGGAATCGCCCCAAATAAAAGGGCCATTAAGTATCTGAATGTTCCAAGTAGCCTTTCTGTCCTGTGCAACTACAATAAAAAAGTATATAGTAGTGTTATGAATGTTCTGGGGATATTTTTGCCAGAATGCCATCGCCTAATAAGTCACACTTATAGGCCATAAAGGCAACTGCTGCAATGCCGCAAACACAAGCTGCACCTGTGATATAAGGGTGATCTGTTAACATCTTAAATAGGCTGGAAGACTCGTTAGCAGGAACGTTGTTGGTCATTTCCTTTTCCGATTTCTTTATTGAGTCTCTAGTACTTACACTTGCATCGGGGTTAGAAGCTTCGCTTGTCATTACTGGAGGAGTAGCAAGTGCCTCAATTTTCTTTATGGTTGTCTCAAGCAGTTCTGCGGAAGCTCCCTTCAAACCCTCGTTCCCTAGGATTTCCACCAATTTGATAAATTTTCCTGAAAAGTCAGGGTGTTTTCCTGGCTACTTATATGCTTTCTGAATCACCCCGACTAGCCATTAAGTATATTAATATTCCAAGTGGTCTGCCTAGGCTTTGGTGCAATAAAGTGGTATAGATCTGTATTCTTGATATTCTGAGATGGAAGCTTATCTATAGCTTGAAGTAAAGCCATAATGACTCCACCATGTGATACAAATAATATATTTTGGTGAGTTGTTAAGTGTTTAGTCACAGCTTTAGTGACTCTATCAGAAAATTGAGCGAAAGATTCAGCGCCTTCTGGTACTATTTCTTGTTTTACCCATTTTACAGGGGCAAAGGGTATATCACCATAAGCACAATCTCCTCTCTTTTGGCCTTCTATTATTCCCCAGCAACGCTCTTGCAAATCATTCTCAATAATTAGAGGACAATGTATTGTATCTTTTACAATTTCTGCTGTTACCTTGGCCCTTTTAAGGGGGGATACAATAATTATGTCAACAGGCAAAGTCGCAATTTTTCAGCCACCGTTTGTGCTTGTAAAATACCGTGATTATTTAATGGAATATCTGTTTGCCCCATAATTCTTTGTTCTTTATTCCAATCTGTCTCTCCATGACGTAAAAAATAAAAGGACTTATTTAAAAATAACATACAAAATTTTCTTTCAATATATTTTTCTTATCAT
This sequence comes from Pseudomonadota bacterium, assembly GCA_021804505.1. Taxonomy (GTDB): domain Bacteria; phylum Pseudomonadota; class Alphaproteobacteria; order Rickettsiales; family Rickettsiaceae; genus Tisiphia. The sequence goes on from JAJZHL010000006.1 coordinate 7,054, forward strand.
AGTAGTTAGACCATACCGTCCCAGCTTTTTACTAAGCCGCTATCAATATCAAAAACACTAAGCACTCTTGAGACGGAGTGGTTAACTATGTCATCTATGGTTTGGGGTAAATTATAGAATGCTGGAACTGGTGGAGCTATAATTCCACCAAGTTGCGATACTTTTAACATATTTTCTACGTGGCCTGTATGGAGTGGAGTCTCTCTCACCATCAGCACAAGTTTTCTCCGTTCCTTTAAGCAAACTCCAGCTGCCCTACTAATCAAGTTATCTTCAATACTATTTGCAACGGTACTAAGTGTTCCCATGCTGCAAGGAGCTATGATCATACCGTTTGTCCTAAATGATCCACTTGAAATTCTTGCGCCTACATCAGAAATGTTATAATAATAGTCTGCCAAATTTTTTACTTGATCTTGAGAGTAACCTGTCTCATGTGATATAGTAAGATAGGCAGCATTTGAAATAACTAAGTGACTTTCTACTTTCTGCTGTCTCAAAATCTCAAGTAACCTGATACCATATATGGATCCAGAGGCACCAGTAATCGCTACTATGAGTCTTTTTTTGTGATTTTCATCCATTTGTAAAATTTCCTTTTTTCACACTATATTTTCTGGTATACGTTAAGAACGGGGCGTATAAATTTTAGGTTCAATCATTAATGGAGTTTAGTTATGAAAATAAATAATCACATTCAAAATCTAAAGCAAAAACACCAAGATCTGCAAAAGACTGTGGATACTGAGCTTTTGTATTTTCCTGATAATACTAGGATTACCTATCTAAAGAAACAAAAATTACAATTAAAAGACAAAATTACCCAGTTGTATCGTGCTTATATGGCTGTTTAATAAGATTTACAGCATAAATGTAGAGAGAACCTTTTAAGCTAGGTCAAATTTTCTGTTTAGAGGCTTGCGTACACACGGGCTTCTAGCAGCTATTGTTTCATCACTTGACTGGTTTGATACACAAGGACTTTTTATTTCATAAGGAGCCCCTGGGGTACATGACAAAAGTTGTATGAGCATAACAAGAAATGCAGAGAATTTAAAAAAGCGTACCATTGTTCTTTTTAAGCCAAATATTAACAATTTTAACCCTTAAAACATTAAACTAATATAAGTTAGTTCGCAAGTAGTATTATAAGAAAATTACTAAAAATTTTATAATATGGCTTAGTGAATAAGAAATAAAATGATATAATATGCCTGGTACAATAATGGTCGATAATGATAAAATTAACTATTGATGGTAAAGAAGTAGAAGTGGAAGAAGGTACTACAGTCCTGCGGGCTTGTAGCGCAATTGATATTGAAATTCCCCATTTCTGTTTCCATGAACGTTTAAAAATAGCAGGTAATTGCCGTATGTGCCTGGTAGAAATGGAGAAGTCTCCAAAGCCTATCGCCTCATGTGCTATGCCTGTGTCCCAAGGTATGGTCATACATACTAATACTCCTGTAGTAAAACAAGCAAGAGAAGGGGTGATGGAGTTTCTGCTCATCAATCATCCTCTTGATTGCCCTATTTGTGACCAAGGTGGAGAGTGCGATTTACAAGATCAAGCATTTAAGTATGGTAAGGGTACTAATAGATTCCACGAGAACAAACGTACCGTTAAAGATAAATATATGGGTCCTTTGATTAAAACCAATATGACCAGATGTATCCAATGTACAAGGTGTGTGAGATTCGCTACTGATATAGCAGGAATTGAAGAGCTTGGGGCGGTTTATAGGGGCGAGCATATGGAGATCACTACTTATCTAGAGAAAAGTCTCGATTCCGAATTGTCCGGCAATATGATAGATATTTGCCCTGTTGGAGCATTGAATTCAAAGCCGTATTCTTTTAAAGCACGAGGGTGGGAGTTAACCCATACTCCTTCTATAGATGTGATGGACGGCCAAGGTTGTAATATCAGAATAGATTCTAGAGGCCAAGAGGTGATGAGGATATTACCACGGGTAAATGAAGAAATTAACGAAGAGTGGATATCCGACAAGGCAAGGTTTGCGTATGATGGTTTAAAATATCAAAGATTAGACACTCCATATATAAGAAAGAATGGCCATCTAGTGGAGGCTTCGTGGGAAGAAGCTATTTGTCTTGTGTCCCAAAAATTAAAAAGTCTGAAAGGGGAACAAATAGCAGCAATAGCTGGGCCACTTGCTTGCGTGGAATCTATGTATTTACTGAAAAATATGCTGAAAAAACTTGGCTGTAATAATTTTGATAGTAATCAGTTTAACTATAAAATCGATACGTCAAGCAGAGGTAATTACTTATTCAACACCACCATCGCTGATTTAGTTAAAGCAGATATGTGTTTGATCATAGGTGCTAATATACGACAGAATGCTCCTGTGCTTAATGCACGCATTGGAGGGTTACAAAGACAAGGTAAATTAAAAGTAGCTCGTATTGGTAACGTAGATAACCAAACTTATCCTATTAATGAGCTAGGTAATGATCCTGAAATTATTAAACAAATAATTAGCGGAGACCATAAATTTGCAAAAGAATTAGGCCGCGCAAAAAATCCTGTGATAATTTTAGGAGATGGAGTATATGCTAGAAGCGACGGTTATGCTCTATTATCCCTGATCCATGAGATGATTGATAAATATAAGATAGTCAGGGATGATTGGAATGGCTTTAATGTATTGCATAACCATGCATCAATGGTTGGTAGTCTAGATATTGGTTTTAGCCCAGTAGGTTGTGGGTATAATATTAGTGAAATTCTAAGCAAGGCTGAAGCAGGAGGAATTAAATTACTATATTTGCTTGGCAGCGATGAGATTGATATGGATAAAATAAAGCCTGCCTTTGTAGTATATCAAGGTCATCATGGTGATAGCGGCGCTAGTGTTGCAGATGTGATTTTCCCCGCAGCTAGCTATACGGAGCAGGATGCAATATATGTTAATTTTGAGGGAAGGCCTCAGTATGCTAAAGCAGCAATGCGGCCAGTAGGTAAGGCAAAGGTAGATATACAGATTATCAATGATTTAGCCATTTCTTTAGGTTATAATCTTAGGATGAGTAATTTAAGCGAAGTGCGAGATAAATTAGCGCAAGAATATCCAATTTTCGCTAATATTTCTAAGATAGTTAAAGGTGAATTTGTGAAGTTTACTTCCAAGGATAAATTACTTAAGGATAGTATAGTGACTGAAGCAATAAATTATTATATGACAGACTCAATTAGTAGAGCGTCTGTTACTATGGCAAAATGTTTGGAAGCAAAGCAAGAAAGGGATAAAGTCGCATGAGCCTTCCTCTGATGGAATTATTCCATGAATATATCTACCCGTTAATTATAATTGCCTTGAAGATAGTAGCTATTACTATACCTCTCTTGTTATGCGTTGCCTACCTAACTTACACTGAACGTAGGGTTATAGGATTGATGCAATTACGAAAAGGCCCAAATGTTACCGGTCCGTTTGGTTTATTGCAACCAATTGCCGATGCGGTTAAATTGTTATTTAAAGAAACCATTATTCCCACTTCAGCAGATAAAGTATTGTTTACTTTAGCGCCGATGATTACTTTTATCTTAAGTCTAATTGGCTGGGCGGTCATACCTTTTGATAAGGATTTAGTTCTAGCAAACATAAATGTTGGGGTATTGTATGTTTTGGCAATTTCCTCGCTGGGGGTATATGGAATAATCATAGCTGGATGGTCTAGTAATTCCAAATATGCTTTCCTTGGTGCAATACGTTCGTCAGCTCAAATGATTTCATATGAAGTATCAATAGGACTTGTTATTGTTACTGTATTATTAACTACCGGTACCCTGAATTTATCGGAGATAATAGAAAAACAAAGATTAATGCCTTGGTGGATAGATGTTATGCTATTACCTATGGCGGTAGTATTCTTTATATCCGTCCTGGTAGAAACCAATAGACTACCGTTTGATCTGTCCGAAGCAGAGTCAGAGCTAGTCGCTGGTTACAATGTCGAATATTCCTCCATGGGGTTTGCACTGTTTTTCTTAGGAGAGTATGCGAACATGGTTCTGGTCAGCGCCATGACTACAGTGTTTTTCTTAGGTGGTTATTTACCGCCCTTTGGCATTGAATTCTTAAGCTTTATCCCGGGCTTTATTTGGTTTGTACTAAAAGTAGCCTTTTTACTATTCTGCTTCTTATGGATTAGGGCAACATTACCACGATATCGTTATGACCAGTTAATGCGTCTTGGTTGGAAGATATTCTTACCTCTTACTCTCTTTTGGGTAGTACTTGTGTCAAGTGTATTAATGTTTACAGGCAATTTACCGAATGGTTAGTTATAAGGTAAAAATAATAACCTTGACGTTTATAGATATGTAATTTATACGTTAGAAGTGAGGTCAATACACTCTTCCTCATACTCAACGTCGTAAAATCAATTAAGGAGCTCCATATGGCAGGACATACATTAAAAAAAGTAAATGTGCAAGCTTTAACTATTGAAGCGGGCCACAGTGTGTTATTTGACCAAGAAACAGAATTTCTAAATAAATCGACAGTGATAACAATGAAGGCAGGATCTTCTATAAACCTTGAAAAAGGTGCTAAGCCTGTTACACTAACTGAAGTAAGGGCAACTCCTGCTGGAGAAAATCATACATCCTTTAACACAATAATATTACAACCGGGTGGTACTTTTTCTGCCCAAGAGAAAGTGCAATTTCAAATTAGCAGTGGTGATAATGTGCCTCTAGCTGGAGATAGTGAAGCAAAAGGGGAGTAAAACTGTATTGGTTCGCCCACTCGGTGACAGAAATTAGCAAGGTAAAAAAGCAAGAGCCAATGTACAGCACTCTTTAAATTAGTACCTTGCTTTTCTATGCTTATTGTCATAAAGGCAATAGCCTTTATCAGCTCTTCTAGCTAATGTATCTTTATTCAATATTTAAGTTGTATAGCCTTTATGTTATAATGCCTATATTATCTCTAAATATCCTCTACTACGACAGCTTTAGTTGAGCTATTATGGGAGTAATAGATAACTGTGAAGAATAATGATATTTTTGTTACAGACCATTGCCCTAGGATATCAGCGCAAGCTTTAGATAACAAGCGTGTTGTTAAAATGATTTTGGAAACAGCACAACTCTTAAGTACAGCCATATTTATTAATACTAATATGGCTTATGATAATATTTATAAACCCACGCATCTAAAGCATCCATGTACCATTTGGCAGCCTCAACCTTAGGAAACTGGGAATGGTTATTACAGCATTTTGTAGCTTTGTGCGAGGAGTATAGCTTTAGGTATTATAAGCGCCATAGATCTGAAGATATATTACCTTATTTATTGGAGTATCGATCAGTCCTTAAGCCAGGTCTACTTACTTCTTTTGTCAATTGTACAAAATCCGAAGCTATGCAAGTAGATTTTAGGCACCTCGAAGATCCATGTGAGGCTTATAAGAATTATCTATTAGCAAATTGGTCTTATGATAAATTACCACCCAAATGGATTCATAGGAAACCCCCTGTATGGTACAGTGAGTAATGTGTAGTAATATGACTTATAAGGTAGAAAACGCTGAAAAATTTCCTTAAATTAGAACTTCCAAAGAAACAAAGTCTCTTTTTATAAGGTGCACGTAAGAGTGGTAAATCAACCTTTTTAAAAGAATTATACCCTCATAGTATATATTGAACTTCTTAAAAATGATACGCTGCTTAGCTATGCTAAAAACCCTTCAAGGTTAAGGCATGAAGTTCTGGAATATAAACCTGATATTTTACAGTACCCGATAATAATAATGTATACCTTATTAGGTAATATCTAAATATTATTAGAAATGCTACTAATTTTTCGCAGCACTAGAAGAGCAGGTATAGTAGAAATAATAATAAAAGAAAAAAAGCTTTGCCATCCAAATTCTACAACAATATAGCCTGAAAGGGCGGGGAAAATTGATCTAGATAGCCCCATCATAGAAGAAAAAAAGGAGTATTGAGTAGTGCGAAACTTTCCCCTGCACAGAGATGCCATGAAGGCTATATAAGCTGTCATAGCCATTCCGCCTGTGATACTCTCAAAGCCTACTGCAACAAACAATAATGGTAAGTTTTTACCATAGCTCTCTTGAATAATAAACAATATATGAGATAGTGCGTGTGCTATACCAAAGATTAACAGGCTATCTAAAATACTCTTTTTTTTCATAACAAAACTAGCGAGCAATCCGCCTATAATTGCAGCTATTACACCAAAAAATTTACCAGTACTTGCTATCTCCAGTTCGTCATAACCGATATACATGAGAAATGGGTTGATCATCATGGTAATAAAATTATCTGGCAATCTATATAGTACAAGAAAAGTAAGAACCAAAAAAATAAAGGAAGTAGAACCTATAGGCTTAAGCATATGTTGTATAAAACTAAGCAAATAAGTTGGCTTAGAGAGCATTAATTTAATTTCTGATATTTCATCATTTGCCGATATTAATTTGTTTTTTAGGTGGGACATATTCAAAATCAGAATTAAAGGAAAGCATAATACAGCTGCAGAAAATATCTTATATATATTGTTCCATCCTATGTATGTTGATAGATATATTGCTCCCGAGCTGGAAATGAGCATCCCTATACGGTAGCCGAAAATATATATACCAGACACTGCCCCTTGCGATTCTTGGGTTATAATTTCAGTTCTAAGAGCTCCAAGTATACTGTCCTGGGCAGAGCTTAAAAATGATATAATCGATGCAATAATTGCAAATAACAATAAATTATGTTGTGGAATTACGAGGCTTAGGACGGAAATAAATAACGATAAAAGTAACTGAATTAATACTATCCAAGATAAACGATGGCCCAGCAAAACGCTAGCACGACCTAAGGATAGAGTGTCAAAAATTGGTGCCCAGAGAAAATTAATAGAATATGGCAGCAAGATGAAAGCAAAGATACCTATAGATTGTAAATCTATATTTTCTTTAGACAGCCAATAGTTTAGCGTGTTACCTGTAATCATTAGAGTAAAACCACTAATCATTCCAAATAAACAAATAATAAATAATTTTGAATTATTAAGCATCGGTCTTAGTTATAAAGTATATTTTGATAGCTTAGTTTCTTAGCTGTCAATAAAGCTGCCTTATCACTTTCCACATTAATAAAGATTTTGACCACTTGTGGAAATTCTTCTACTAATTTTTTAAAGATATAATCTAGCACTAACATACCATAATATTTAGTGCTACCAGCTTGATTGATTAAAATAACGGGCCCTTCGTGCTGCCTCAAAAATTCCCGAGCATCATCTAGATTTTCTACAATATAAATATCGGCTTCCATTTTTAAACGAGACAGCGAATTTTGCAGGTTTCGTTTGTGCTAACCTATTAGTATACGTTCTGCAAACTCGCCTTGAAGTTCAACCGCCTGGTTTAATCTGGAAGCCGCTATCATAGGTGCCTGCACTATATTAAATCCTTTAATTCTGTTAGGTTGCTAATAGGATGCATTAAATTGTTATCTAACTTCTCCAGCCTAGAGCAGATTAGTTTATTAAAACCTAATTTCGTTGCCTCTTTTATTCGTGCTTCCGTACCATTAACTTTTCGTATTT
>JAJZHL010000130.1 GCA_021804505.1 Pseudomonadota bacterium
AAGCGATGTTTTTCCTACGCCAGGGGGCCCAACCAAACACAATATAGGACTATTTTTAGAGCCAGCACGCTTAACTACTGCCAGGAATTCTATTATTCTCTCTTTTACCTTATCCAATCCATAATGGCTGTTTTTCAGTATTTCTTCGCTTTGCTCAAAATTTGCAACTAATTCGCTCTCCTCAAACCAAGGCAAATTAAGTAGCTGTATCAAGTAACTCTTAACAAGATTCTGTTCATAAGGATCTTCTAAAGTAAGCTTACTAAATTCCTGTAATGCTTTTTCTTTTTCAATAGAACCTTCCGTTAAAGAGGATAACCTTAATTCTATTTGCTCCTTACTACTTGCTACAGTTAAAGGTGTGTATTCTGAAGTATCCATTTTATGAGTTACTTCTTCTTTCAATTCAGTCTTAATCTGAGCCTGCGCTGCCTGCGCCTTTTCTCTATCCTGTTTTCTCTCTTCAAGTGTCTTAAGTAAAGTCTCAAATTTAGCAAATACATCTTGTTCCCAAAATTGGGCTAGCCTTTCTGCTCGTTCAGAATAACAGTAAAGTTTATAGTAGATATAAAAGCTTAGATCGATAGCATATTCTTGATAAGTCGCAGTCTCCGGCACAAATAGTGGCGTATATCTGAGCTCGTACTTCCGTTTTTTTTCTTCCTTATAATATTCTACTACCTTAGCTACTAGTTGTTTTAACCTGCCTTCTCCAACTTCATTTAAGGTTATCAATTCATTATACTTTTCAACTTTGCTATAATATAATCCCTTACAAAACACAAGCTCGATTACTTTATATCTTACTTCTGGTGTAATATGTAGATTAATGCGGTTATCAACTTGTATAAATGCATTATCAATACGCGCGCCAAGAGCCATTACTCTTTCTGGTATGTAATTACTTTCTCTTCCGCTAATTATTACCCAATGCTTTTTTCCTTCATAAAAGAGTCTTGCTATTTCGAAACTTGTGTTTATTTCGTGCGTGCTAAAGGAATAAGTGTATATTAATTGGGAAGAAGATATCTCTAAAATTTGATCAAAATCACGGTAAAATATTGTAGGTATATACCCTTGAGGTACTTTCTTTACTTCTTTAATATTATTAAATAATTTTACGTTTTTTAGGTTATTCTCATTGAGTACCTTTGGGCTAACTGTAGTAAGTTGTAACAGCTCAGTCTTGATTAGTTTGAATCGTTGTAATAAATTGGCTTCTTGTAATATAAGAACCACTTTTTTCAAAGAAGTAAATCGATTTATTTCTTCTACCATATGAAAACTTAAGTTTTCAGCGAATGAGGTATAATCTGCTGCTTCTATATTACAACCTGGCAGATGCTTTATCTCCTCACCTCGTAATATATGAAGGCGGTGCATTAATACCATGCTCTCCTCTACAAGCGCTCTAAGCTCTGAGACACTACCCCCTATAAAACATGTTATTAATTCTATCTCTGCATAACAATAATATTGTACCCTTTGGAGTTTTGTAACTTTTACTACCTTCTCTAGGGTTATATCAATCTCTCCTGACTCCTCGATGAGCATATTGGTATCATCTACGTAGATATTATGAACTCTTGCTAATATCCCCATAGTAGGTATATCATCGCCTTCCTTTTGAATTATTACATGGCAAGGTTTTTTACTCTTTAGCATTAATTTGAAGCAATGTAGAATACAATGAAGCTCAGCACTGCTTACAAGAGGCTGAATAACATTGATCAAAGGTAATAAGTATCCGTATACTACATCCCGATTAACCGTAATCAAAGGTACAAGCTTTCCTGATACTATTTGTTCTTCTATAAATGCAGGCACCTGCCATTTTTCTAACACTTTTTGGGTTTTAGGTCCTATGTACTTTAAACAATACTGCCTAACCTCTTCTAGCCTTTCTATGCTATTCCTAGTTAGAAGGAGAGAGTCATCTATTTTTATTTCTTTGCTAATCTGATTCGCTATATAAAAACTAAAATTATAAGCATATTTCTGTAATTCTTTCTTAGCAATATCTGCTTTCTGCTTACCTACAGGCGCATATAAGAAATTTCTACAAATCTCTTGTATATCAAATATAATTTGGCTTATTTTATCAACGTCTACTACTGTTAAGTCTAAATATTTACTATAATTCCCAAGTAAGTATTTATCGTGAGACAGCTGCAAGTTAGATATTTTTACCCTTTCTAATGTCCTTAAATGGGCAATAAACTGCTTAGTTTGAGGATTTTGCTCTAAAGATAATACTTCCGCAAGTAAGCCTATATTCTTTCGCTCTGGTCCTGCCTCTATTTGCTTAGGAGTAACAAGAAATTGACAAGATATACTTTTAGAATTAATCAGTAACTCAGCTAAAGCGGTGGCTATTTCACTTTTTATTACTATGCCTAATTCCCCAAGGATAAACCCTTGTTCTACCAATGATCCTTTCAGTGAAATAACAGGTAAATTTTCCTTTGTACTCAAGCAGCAGTTCCTTTTCGTTGTTTATAGTACTGCAAGCTTATCCTTAATTATTGCTAGCTGCTACAATTAATAAGCAGAGCTAAGCTTTTAGACGGTTTTTTTTAATAAACTATGGCTAAAGTAGTACTATAACTACACTTGGGTCTTGCTTAGCGATACTAAGCCCTGCGCTAGGTATAAAAATTACTATAAACTTGAAAGTTATCTGCTACGTAAAGTGATCTAATAATATGCAACTTGCTTACTTTTAAGGCTTAAGCAGAAGTAGGAACTTATAAGAGATAAATCTTTTATGTAATGCTTTTTTAGTTTTGTAAATATTCTCCTTGTGTTTTTAATGTGTGCCATATAACACGCATGACCTCTCCAACTACACTGAGAGCCTCTATCTGCCGTAACTCTTGTTGTGTTATTTGTTCTAATATTTCTTCATGCTTATAAGCAAGTGCTTTGCTTAGTTCATTTTTGAGCCTCTCAATCTCTATAGCACGAAACTCCACCTCCGCCTTTGCCACTTTGTCTGCTTCTGCCAACTGAGGGTTAACTTGTTTGACAGACTCTATTTGTTCAGAATTTTTTGGATTCTTTAGTGAAGGCACCACGCTTATTGGTAACCTTTCTTTAGTTGTCAGAACATCTTTATAAGTTAGGTGGAAACTCTCATATACTTTATCACTTTGCACTGCCAAGCTATCTGGGGCCTTTTTTACTTTTTCTGCATTCATCTGCATCTCTTCTTCTAATCATTATATCTTCTTCTAAGGTAAGCCTAAGCTTACTACCTTATAAATATTTTTTACCTTAACACCTAACCGGGTTATTAAATATAATTAAGTAGCACTAATCAATAAAAATATTATTGATTATATTATTGTTAATGCAAATTAATACTTTAAATGCCATTTAGTTGAAATTGCTATAGTATAATTGTTGTCTTAGTATATAAAAGATAGCATAAATAACTTTCCAATTCTAAGAATCCATAATTTTATGGAGAATAAGCTACTACTTCTTAAGCTTAACAGGAAAATACAGTATTTGAGCGGGGCCTTTTTCTTTTTGCTCTTTTTTGGCTTGGATCATAGCGTAAATTTTCTCACTTTCTTCTTCATCTCCGAGGTAAAAGTAGGCTTCAGCTTTTTTCTCCCACGCAGGTATATAATCTGGGTCTATA
>JAJZHL010000131.1 GCA_021804505.1 Pseudomonadota bacterium
TCGAAATGGCTATTATTGCGAATTGCTAGAATTTCTTGGCACTATTGTGAATTGTGGTTCGTCCATGCAAATGGTTGTCCCAAGAGACACAATAGATCGCTACCTTCCAACTCATCGACTGTTTTTTGGTTCTAGGTCCATAGAAGCCCGGGGACCTACTGGCAGAAAATATGCTGGAATTATCAGTATCCTGGAATATGGTCCGAATACGTCAGCTGGAATATTTGATAGTTTTTTGCAAATGCCGTTTGAGTTTATTATGACACAAAGTTTTGTGTTTGCTAATAGGACAATTGCAATTAATAAGATGCAATTGCAGCAAAATAGAATGATTCAAGCTGGCGATAAAGCAATGTCTCAAATTGCAGAGATATCTAGGGCCCTTGACATGGCAACTAGTGGAGATATAGGATTTGGAGACCATCATTTTTCGCTATTATGCTCAGATAGTAGTTTAAAAGCTTTGGAAGATACTCTATCTATGGCCTCTGTTGAGCTTTCCAATGCTGGTATTCAGCCTGTAAGAGAAAAAATTAACATGGAGCCTACCTATTGGGGGCAACTTCCAGGAAACATGGATTATATAGTAAGAGGAGCAACTATTAACACCTTAAATATGTCTAGTTTTGCCTCTATGCATAATTACCCTTTAGGTAAAGCATCAAATAACCATTGGGGAGAATATGTAACAGTACTAGATACTACTTCTGGAACACCATTTTATTTTAATTTTCATGTTAGAGACGTCGGACATACTTTAATAATTGGCCCAACAGGAGCGGGTAAAACAGTATTGATGAACTTTTTATGCGCGCAGGCACAAAAATTTAAACCAAGGATGTTCTTCTTTGATAAAGACAGAGGTGCTGAGATATTTATCAGAGCTCTAAATGGTGTTTATACAATAATCGACCCGGGAGGACAGTGTAATTTCAACCCATTACAACTTGACGATACCAGCGAAAATAGAACCTTTATACTAGAATGGTTGAAAATCCTTGTAAGCTCTAACGGAGAGCCAATAAGTTCAGAAGATACCAAGGTTTTAACACAAGCAGTTAACGGTAATTTTAGACTAGAAAAGAAAGATAGAAAACTAACTAATGTAGTTGCTTTTTTAGGTATAGATGGGCCTAATAGTTTAGTTGGTAGAATTAGTATGTGGTATGGCAAAGGTTCTCATGCCAAAATATTTGATAATGACGTTGATAATATTGATTTATCCAAAGCAAGAGTTTTTGGCTTCGATATGACAGAATTATTAAAAGATCCTGTCAGCCTTGCTCCTGTGTTATTATATATTTTTCATAGAATCAATATTTCCCTAGATGGACAAAGAACCATGATAGTGCTTGACGAAGCATGGGCTCTGATTGACAACCCAGTATTTGCTCCGAAAATCAAAGACTGGTTAAAAGTTCTACGGAAATTAAATACCTTTGTAATTTTTGCAACCCAAAGTGTTGAAGACGCAGCTAAAAGCAGAATTAGCGATACCTTAATACAACAGACTGCGACTCAAATATTTTTACCAAATCTTAAGGCAACTGACATTTACCGTACAGCTTTTATGCTAAGCCAAAGGGAATATATCCTAATCAAAACAACAGATCCAAGCACTCGTTATTTCCTTGTAAAACAAGGTGTGGATGCGGTTGTCGCCAAAGTTAGCTTAGACGGTATGACAAATATTATTAATGTACTTTCTGGACGTGTAGACACCGTATTGCTATTGGATCAGATTAGGGAGAAATACGGTGATGATCCAGAAAAATGGTTACCTATATTCTATGAGGAAGTGAAAACACTTTAGCAACTTATGCAGCATAAATATAGTAAACTGTTTGAGGCAGTAAATAATATGGTAAAGGTAATATTAATATACCTTGTAATATGTTTGCTTCCAATGCAAAATTCTATCGCAGAAGAACCACCGCCCCCTGATGCTTTGGATAGTATTATCAATACTTTAGAAAATCTTACTTGTGAAACTGAAAATGTTGGCAGTTTATTGCGTAACGAATTTTCACATACTTGTATACCTGCACCATTTTTTACTGTGGCAATCGCTAGTATTGTCTCACCAGGTTTTTACCCAATGATGATGATGCGTTTAAAAATTGATGATAAAGAATTGTTTGGTGATATTTATCCAGATGGTCAGTGCGCAAGGATGAATAAGGTTGATCCAAATGATCTTAAACTAACTTTTGCATTGTGTAATAACGCGCTTCTAGCAATTGCTAGGACGAAAGCGGTGGCCATGTCTGCTGTAGCAATTGCTAAAGCAGTCCTGACTAATACTGATCCATGGGATGATATTGCAGAACAATGGGCTACCGAAAAAGCATCCTACCATATTATGTATAAAGATAAGCCTGAAGGATTTTGGGATGTTGTTATTGATGTGCCCCCACTTCCTATTGCTTTTAAAGTAGTAAAAAGAGATGACCGACTATGTGTTGCTTCACCTACTTTACTTGCTGATTGGGTAGCAGTAGGCTGTAAATATATTGCGGAACCATTTCCCCAATCTATCTATTCTAGTTTTATGGATTTGGAAGGAGCAGTAGATAAGGGATCTGAGACAGCTACTGATCCAATGGCTATAGTATCTTGTGGTATGGCAGGAGCTGCTAGCTGTTATCAAAGAGCTTATAATAATTCTAAAACAGCAATTGTTATAAGTGCGCCAATAATAGAATGTATAAAAGAAATGACAGCAAGACTACTTGTTAGTAGCGATGTATGTACCTATGATGATATCCATAAAGTAATTAATTCTAGTAGCAGAGAAACCAGTATATTATTCCAGTTTCAGCGTGCCATGCATAGAATTGTTATGGCATTGCTAACTGCCTATGTGATGCTTTATGGCATAAAGCTTTTGCTTACTGGGGATATACCACCTAAAAATGAAATAATTAATTTTGTTTTAAAAATGATATTTGTTATCTACTTTTCCGTAGGTTTAAATATTCATCCAAATAGTAATTCGGATTATGATCGTCTCGATGGTATGACGCAGTGGGCATTTCCTTTCTTACTAGGAGGGATAGATACACTTGCCGGATGGGTGATGAACGCATCTCCTTCTGAACTATGTAAATTTGACACTCCAGATATTAAATATGATGAAAATCTATCCTATATGGCCCTATGGGATTCGCTAGATTGCCGGGTAGCTCACTATCTAGGTCTTGATGTACTTGCAACTATGCTTGTAGAAAATGCTTCAAGAAATCATGACTTTAAAAACTTCGATTTCTTTAGTTTTTCTGTGCCACCTTATGTGTATTTGCTTATACCGGCCATACTTTCGGGCAACCTTACTCTTGTATCCCTAGCTCTTGCTTATCCATTAATGGTTATTTCTGTTGCAGCCTTTATGATTAATGCCACGGTAATGTGCATGGTATCTATAGTTATACTCGGTGTTCTTGCTCCTCTTTTTGTTCCAATGCTTTTGTTCGAATATACTAGAGGATATTTTGAATCATGGGTAAAGCTGCTTATCTCATTCTTATTACAGCCTATGGTCATTACCACTTTTATGATTATGATGTTTTCAGTATATGATTTCGGCTTTTACGGTCATTGTAAGTATAAAAGCGGAGAGATAAGTAGTACACTCACAGATGG
>JAJZHL010000132.1 GCA_021804505.1 Pseudomonadota bacterium
TGGGCTAAGAAATACACTCTTTTTAGAGCTTCTTCTACTCTGTCAATAGAGTAATTAACTTGAGCGGCATAACCAGAAAACTCCTGTCCCAATGTTATTGGTGTCGCATCTTGTAGATGAGTTCGGCCGATCTTGACATATTTATGCCACGCTCGTGATTTCTCATTTAGAGTTTTGGATAGATTAGTAAGTGCTGGAATCAATTGTTCTTTGCTAGCTAAGACTGTGGCTATATGCATAGCCGTGGGAAAAGAGTCATTCGAGGATTGCGCCATATTTACATGATCATTAGGATGAACTGGTGACTTCCCTCCTCTAATGCCGGTCAGTTTTTCATTAGCAATACTTGCTATTACTTCATTAACGTTCATATTTGTTTGGGTTCCAGAACCAGTTTGCCAAACAACGAGTGGAAAGTGCTCTGTAAACTTCCCTTTCAATATCTCTTCGGCTGCCTGGGATATATTCCTTGCTATTTCTAGCTTTAAGTCCCCAAGCTCATTATTCACTTCAGCAGCACATTTTTTTAATATAACCAGCGCATTAATTAATGGAGCAGGCATTCTTTGATCACCTATTTTAAAGTTATTAAGTGACCTTTGAGTCTGGGCACCCCAGTGAAAATTATCGTCTACTTGTATTTCCCCAAATGAATCTGTCTCAGTTCTATATTTTTTCATTCTATATCCTATTTTCTAAATGATATTTTATTGCTTCAGTGGATTGCCTAACATCAATGCTATAACCTATTTTTTGACTTAAATAGTAGGTATAATATTCATGAGAATTCTGGACATTCAAGTTATCATCATTGCCTTTTCCAGACAAAATATTTACCCCTTCTTGATCAATATCGAGCTCTGTGCTATTAGCTGCTATATTTACAATATTTTGCCTTCTTTCAACCTCTATACTAACTGTAATTATTCCCCCTTTAAAAAGGTTATAATATGCTGAAATAATTAAGCAAAGTATCACTTTTCCAAGGTTTGCATCAATAACAACATTTTTAATTTCTTTAAAAGTAAGCTTAACTTTCAGTTGACCAGATTCTAATTTAATAAATTATTTAAAATTTCCTCTAAGTCTGCGACATTCACCTTTTCATTTTTACCAGATATACCATATAGATAAGAAAAAAAATTTAATTTATTAACTAGCTTAGTTGAGCTATCACTCATAAGTAATAAAGCTTTTAATTTTATATTTTTATCAACTTTTTCTGATGGCTCTTCTAATAGCCCCACACAATTATTAATTGCATTTATTAATCCTGCCACTCTATGGCATATGTTAGCATTTAATGCTTGACACAGTTCTATAAAATGCATTAAAAACCCTACAACTAAGTGTTAGAAATAAAAAGATAATATGCCATATTCCTCCCGTCAATAATTTAAGATCCACTCACATTGTTATACAAATCATTGTTGCATAAACTTGATCATAGAATGTGAAAAATGAATAAAGTTATTTTATGATAATAATCCAATTCATCACCGTGTTAATCATGGAAATTCTAGGTGGCGCTGAGGTTGATTTATTTGTCCCTAGCTTTCCTGATTTGCAAGCAACATTTAATCTATCACCTTTTATGGTTGAACTTATGCTTGGCGTAAACCTAACGGCGCATTGCGTAACTTCTTTAATGGTTGGCAATTTGGGAGACAAGTATGGGCGCAAGCCTATTATACTTATTGGTCTGATAATTTTTATTGCAGGTAGTTTATTTTGTGTCTTTGCTAGTAGTTACTTACAGTTGCTATTCGGTAGGTTCTTACAAGGAATTGGAATATCAGGCCCAGTTGTCCTTTCTTATCTAATTATTGCAGATATTTATTCTGTAGAAAAGCAGCAACAAATGATGGGAATAATTAATGGCACTATTTCTTTAGCTATGGCCATGGCTCCAGTAATAGGAAGTTACGTCAATTTGTTTTTCAATTGGCGGGGAAACTTTGTGATTCTCTTAGCGCTAGGCGTGCTATCTTTTGTAATGACCTTATTGTTCATCCCTAAGAGTGTGTCCAATCCTAAAATCTCCATATCCTTAAAAGAATATTTAATAGTAATTAAATCTCCAAAGGCACTCTATTATATAATAACTATTTGCTTTCTTATTCAAGCTTATTGGATTTTTATAGGCATGTCACCCATTCTATATATGCAAGATTTACATGTACCTCTTAAAGAATTTGGCTTTTATCAAGGAGCAATGGCCCTCTTATTTTCATTTATAAGCTTTTATAGCAGTTACTTTATAACGAAATTCAGCCAAAAAATATGTTTTATTTTTGGCATAGCATGCTTAGTAGTTTTCGTTTTTGCTAATGGCCTCATTATAATATTTAATATATCCAGTCCGCTAATTATTACTATGGTAATGCAGTTACTTGCTATTGGTTCTATATTTCCATGCAATATATTATGGCCTTTGACATTAGAAGCTGTTCCAGAAGCGCGAGGCCGTATTGCTGCGTTAGTAGTTTCAAGTCGTCTAATTGTAACTGCAATTAGCTTACAACTAGCTAGCTATTTTTATCGTGGTACTATTACTTCTATCTCAATAGTTATGTGTATTACTATCTTCATATCTTTTTGGGCGTGTTTTAAGCTCTCTAAAAAAGATAAAATTTTTCTTTAGTGTTAAGTAACTTAATATCTGCGCACTAAGCAGAGCATTCTTGCCTGGGATATAAGAGAAGACTTAGTAGTCCGCGGAATTAGGAAGTAACGACGCGGCCAGATCTTCCTCCCTACGCTAGTTACATTCGCTCGTAATGAAACTATCTCGTTATTGTAAAAATTCATTAAATATGAATCACTCGATTATAGGCCTGAAGTACCGACTCATGCATCATTTCAGATAAAGTAGGATGGGGGAAGATAGTACTGATTAAATCTAATTCAGTACCCTCCATATTTTTGGCCACTACATAACCTTGTATTAGCTCCGTCACTTCTACCCCAATCATATGAGCACCAAGTAATTCACCAGTTTTAGTATCGAAAATTGTCTTAATTAGGCCTTCAGTTTCCCCCAACACTAACGCTTTGCCGTTAGCCACAAAAGAAAATCTCCCTATCTTCACCTGGTAACCAGCATTTTTAGCTGCCTCTTCGGTCAATCCTACACTTGCAATTTGAGGGGAAGAATAGGTACAGCTTGGGATATTTGACTTAATTATCGGATGAACTTTAAGGCCACTAATTGCTTCAGCAGCTATAATTCCTTCATGACTTGCTTTATGAGCAAGCCATGGGGCACCAGCAACATCACCTATTGCATAAATACCAGGCTCATTAGTTCTCATAAATTGATCAGTAATAATATGGCCGCGCTCCACTTTAATCTTAGTGTTCTCCAGTCCAATATTTTGAGTATTACCCATAATACCCACTGCCATAAGTAGCTTTTCAGTTTGGAAAGTTGTAGCCTTCCCTTCCAGCTCAACTTCTAAAGAAACATAATCTTTAGATTGATTTTTTTTCAATAATTTAGCATTAGTGAAAATTTTTATACCTTTTTTCTCAAAAGCTTTTCGGGCCATTAATGATATTTCTTCATCTTCCATTGGCAAGATTCTATTTTGCGCCTCAATAATAGTTACCTCTACTCCGAGGGCA
>JAJZHL010000133.1 GCA_021804505.1 Pseudomonadota bacterium
TCTTACAGGCAGATTCCAATATTAAGACTGCAAAAGATAATATTAAATCTTTAGCATCACAACTATACCAAAAAAACCAATTATCATTAGCCGTATCAAAAGAACAATCAATAGAACAAAATAAAAACCAATCTCCTGATTTGTCAACTATTAACGATAAAAGCCTAGGTACAATTAAAGAACGCTTAACCGAGCATATAAATAAAGATCAGAGTATTTCACTTGTAACACCGCGGTCAACTAAAACTCAAGGCAACAAAAGAGGAATATAAAATTAATAGCTGTTATAAGATCTTTAATATCAACCCTCCTTTATAAAAAAACATTTCCAATGATTTAACAAAATTTGTAAGAAAACAATGATGCAACTATACAGGTTTAAAATAACAGTTGAGTATTTTGGCACTGGCTTTATTGGCTGGCAACGTCAGAATAATGGCTTATCCATCCAGCAAGTAATCGAACAAGCAATTTATCAATTTAGTGGGCAGGAAGTAACAGTATTTGCTTCAGGAAGAACAGATGCAGGTGTACATGCTATAGGTCAAGTGGCGCATTTTGAGTTAACTAAATATTATAGTAGTTTTCAGGTGATAGAAGCTATTAATCATTTCCTGAGACCCTACCTTATTGCTGTCGTGTCTTGTGAAGAAGTAGGAGAAGATTTCCATGCTAGGTTCTCTGCTAAAGCACGCCATTATTTATATGTCATTGTCAATAGACCAACTAAAGTTGTAATTGACTTAGGAAGAGTATGGTGGATAAAGAAACCACTTAATGTAAAAAACATGAGAGAAGGAGCTTCTTATCTAATAGGCAATCATGATTTCAGCTCTTTCAGAACAACTAGTTGCCAAGCTAAATCGCCGATAAAGACATTATCCAAGATTGATATTATTCAAGAAAAGGACCGGATTAATTTCTACTTATCAGCCCCCTCTTTTTTACATCATATGGTTCGTAATATTGTTGGGAGTTTAGTACTAGTGGGTTTAAATAAATGGGAACCTGAAAATATTAAAATTGCTTTAGATAGCAAGAAAAGAGCCGCTGCAGGGATAACAGCTCCCGCTGCAGGTTTATATTTTTTGAAAGTAGATTATTGATGCAAATAAAACAAGCCCTTACTGAGGCGATAGTTAAATTTAAAGAAGCAACGATAGAATCAGCTCACTTGGATGCAAGGATCTTACTAAGTCATGTATTAAACCAACCGGCTGAATATTTACTTGCTCGAAATAATGACAAGTTAACAAATAATGAACAAGAAAAATTTTTCTCCCTTACTAAAAGACGTCTTGCATTAGAACCCATAGCTTACATAGTTGGTTACAAAGAATTTTATGGCCGCATGTTTGAGGTAAATAAGAAAGTACTCATTCCAAGAACAGATACTGAAATTTTAATTGATGCCATATTATCATTTGCACATTCCAATAAGAGGAGTGAGCTATGTATACTTGACTTAGGTACAGGCAGCGGTTGTATTATAATAAGTTTATTATTGGAAATAGCATCCTCCTCAGCTATTGCTATTGATATATGCAATGAAGCTCTTTCTATTGCTAAAAGAAATGCCTCCCTTCATAATGTAGACAGCAAGCTTGAATTAATCTATAGCCATTGGTTTGATAACTTAACCCCGAAAAAATTTGATATAATTGTAAGTAATCCTCCTTATATTGCTGAGACAGATAGAGATTTAGTAAGCAAAGAGACTATTAATTATGAACCAGCTCTTGCCTTATTTGCTGAGCAAAATGGTCTTAATGCTTACCACTCTATTGCTGCCTCAGCTAAGGATTTTTTAAAAAAAGATGGAAAGTTATTTATTGAAGTTGGCTTTAACCAAGCAAATATAGTTAGCCAAATATTCATTTCCCAAGGTTATAGGATTGACCAAATTTACAAAGATATTGCTAAACACTCAAGAGTGATTGCTATATCTTTAGAATCATAATAATCTTATTTACGATAAATCTCACAAATCTTCTTTAAAAGATTAAGAGCATCATTATATGGTCGTTGGAAGCTGTTCCGGCCAATTATAGAGCCGCTAGCTCCACCAACTTTTATAGCCTCTATTTCTCCTAAAATATCATCTTGAGACTTAGCTGCGCCACCCGAGAATACCACAAGCCTTCTACCATCAAAGCAACTTTGTAATATATGATTCACTCGCTCACTTAGTGTACTAATAGGAATTCCTTCTGATTGATATACTTTTCTAGCTTCAGGCTGCTCAAGATGGCTTGTAGGAGGTTTTATTTTAATTATATGGGCCCCTAACAATGCCGCAATATGGGCTGCATAGGCACATACATCCACCGCCGTCTCGCCCTCTTTCGAAAGCCCAGCTCCCCTGGGATAGGACCATATAACGACTGCGAGGCCATGAGATTTTGCTTCCCTGATAACTTCCCTTGCCTCCTCAAACATCTCTGTAGCTTTATTAGAACCTGGGTATATAGTAAGACCTACTGCTACAGCACCAAGCCTAAGAGCATCTTTAATGGAAGAGGTAATAGCTTGATCTGGGTTATCAAGTTGTGAATCTAGGGCATTATTGCTATTTAACTTTAAAATAATAGGAATCTGTCCTATAAATTTATCTATTCCTGCTTCCAAAAAACCCATTGGTGCGGCATAAGCACTAAGCCCAGCATCAATAGCTAACCTAAAATGATAATCGGGATCATAGGCGCTTGGATTCTTAGCAAAGCTTCTTGCTGGCCCATGCTCGAATCCTTGATCAACTGGTAAAATGACCATTCTACCAGTACCAGCAAGCCTACCGTGCATTAAGATTTGACATAATCTATACTTAATAGCAGGACTCTCAGATGCATAACAGGCAATTATCTTCTTTACGGCATTGGTAATACGCACTAGTTTATCTCCTTAATTTTATCTAAAACTTCCTTAGCATGACCTGATACTGCTACTTTGGGCCAGATATGGACAATATTTCCCTCTTTATCAATCAGAAAAGTAGTCCTATTAATTCCCATATATTTTTTGCCATACATTGATTTTTCAACCCATACCCCATATTTCTCGCAGGTATCAGAGGTATCAGTAGCTAAGTCAAATTGTAAGCAATATTTTTGCTTAAATTTATCATGGGAGTTTAAGTCATCTTTAGATATGCCAATAATTACGGAATGTAGTTTTTCAAATTCTGACTTTAAATTATTAAAATCATTAGCTTCAATTGTGCAACCTGGGGTATCATCTTTGGGATAAAAATACAATACAACATACTTACCTTTTAGATCAGACAGCTCAATTTCTTTTCCTTTCTGAGTTGTTGGCATAGAAAAGCCTGGGGCTTTATCGCCAATATTTAATATATCCATTAATTACCTTTGCCTTTAAATTACGATTATACCTTAGAGCTCATTAAGTCTTCTTTCAATCTTAGCTTGTTATTTTGGTGCAAAATAGATCGATAAATTTGAATATTTTCAAAGACCCTTTGAATATAATTTCTAGTTTCATAAAATAATTAGATTTTCCTCTCACTTATTTCCGAATTCTATTTTTGAAATTTAATTCTATGTTATAATTAGCTTTAAGCCTATAAATTTAGGTCTCAAATTATTTTTCATTAATTGCCTAACAT
>JAJZHL010000134.1 GCA_021804505.1 Pseudomonadota bacterium
CTTGCTCCAAAGAACGATGGTCAAACGACTTTAAACGAATTTTTATTTTTTGATTATTCTTCATCTTCTAACCTTTTATAAACAGCTCGATTCGCTAAAATACCTTTTGCAATTACATAAATATCTAGCGCAACCGCAAAAATAAGAGTAGGCCTCAAGCTTAATCGAAAACCTACTCAACAAAATTATTTTATGATTTTTGAGACAACACCAGCCCCAACAGTTTTACCACCTTCACGTATAGCAAAACGTACACCTTCTTCCATAGCTACCGGCGCAATCAAGCTAATAGTTAAATTAGCATTATCACCAGGCATAACCATAGCTTTACCATCTTTCAAGTGCACTTCACCTGTTACGTCAGTTGTTCTAAAATAAAACTGAGGTCTGTACTTATCAGTAAATGCCGTATGACGCCCACCTTCTTTTGTTGTAAGAACATATACTTCAGCCTCAAATTCAGTATGAGGGGTTATACTACCAGGTTTAGCCAGAACTTGCCCTCTAAACACCTCTTCTCTCTTGGTACCACGTAATAAAATACCAACATTATCACCTGCTTCACCTTGATCAAGAAGCTTCTTGAACATTTCCACACCAGTACAAGTAGTTTTTTGCGTATCTTTAATACCTACAATCTCTACTTCTTCCCCTACCTTAATAATACCTTTTTCAATTCTACCAGTAACCACTGTTCCTCTTCCAGATATAGAGAAAACATCTTCTATTGGCATCAAGAAAGGTCTTTCAGTATCTCTTTTAGGTTGAGGAATATACTCATCAACCGCTTTCATTAATTCTTTAATTGCTGCTTCACCTTCAGGCTTACCTTCTAACGCCTGTAATGCAGAACCTCTAATTATAGGGATATCATCACCCGGAAACTCGTACATTGAAAGCAACTCTCTTACTTCCATTTCTACCAAATCAAGCAATTCCGGATCATCAACCATATCAACTTTGTTTAGGAAAACAACCATAGCAGGCACACCAACTTGTTTAGCAAGCACAATATGCTCTCTGGTTTGCGGCATCGGACCATCAGCTGCTGATACCACCAATATAGCGCCATCCATCTGAGCTGCACCCGTAATCATGTTTTTAACATAGTCTGCGTGACCAGGACAGTCAACGTGAGCATAGTGCCTATTTGCTGTTTCATACTCTACGTGAGCAGTAGAAATTGTTATACCTCTTTCCTTTTCTTCAGGAGCAGCATCAATTTCATCATATTTAGTAGCCTTAGCACCACCTTCTTTGGATAAAACCAAAGTAATCGCCGCAGTTAACGAGGTTTTACCATGATCGACGTGACCTATAGTACCGATGTTACAATGGGGCTTAAGCCTCTCAAATTTTGCCTTTGCCATAATTCAATTCTCCACAAATTTATTTAACACTATTTAATATAAAAACATTCTTTTCTTCAATCCAAACTATCACCAAAAACTTGGAGCGGGTGATGGGAATCGAACCCACGTGGCCAGCTTGGAAGGCTGGAGCTCTACCATTGAGCTACACCCGCGTAGCTCACCAAAATAACTGTGGTGGAGGAAGAAGGATTCGAACCTTCGAACGCTCACGCGGGCAGATTTACAGTCTGCTGCCATTGACCACTCGGCCACTCCTCCAAAGAACTTACGCAAAGCATTAAAAAATAACATATAGCACAGCATCTAATTACATGCGGCGCCAAGTGTTAACAAATTCCCCTTGCTCTTTTCACGAGCTACCAAATAAGCCAAATATTAAACTTATAATCTTCAGAATTTTTATCAGTTGTAACTTTCTATAATAAATAGTACTTTGTGTCAAGAATAAATTACTAGCAGCCCTTAACTTAAAGATAAAATAAGATGAAAAATACACTAAAAGCTCCTAAAGGCTTTTACTATATGTATGGTAAACACACTGTACTTGCGGCATTAAACAATCCTAAACGCATTATTAAAAATATTTTATGTAACAAGGAAATATTTGATACTTACAAAGATATAATAAGCAATTTTTCTTATAAAATTGTTACAAATAACGAGCTAACACAACTTCTAGGGACAGGTAGTGTGCACCAAGGAATAGCGGCAAATACTCAAAGCATCTTTTTAAGTGATATTCGAGCTCTTGATCTGTCACAAAATAGCTGCAAAATTGCTATTCTCGATCAAGTAACAGACCCGCAGAATATTGGTGCTATTATTCGTAGTGCAGCCTCTTTTAACATTACAGCAATAATACTACCGCATGACAATGCGCCAGATGAAAACCAGGCAATAGCGAAGACTGCCTCTGGAAGCTTGGAACTAGTTCAGGTTATCAAAGTTACCAACCTAAAGTCAACGATTGATTATTTAAAAAAGCACGGCTTTTGGATTATGGGTCTTGATGGCTATGCTGAGCAACCGCTAACCAATAAAATATTTTCAGATAAGATGGCCATAATACTTGGATCAGAAGATAAAGGCATAAGACGCCTGGTTAAAGAAGCATGCGATCATTTGGTTAAAATACCGATTTCAGCCAAAGTTGAAAGTTTGAATGTATCGAATGCAGCTGCTATAGTATTTTATTTAGTAAATGAGGGGTAAATTGAGTACATCACAATTCTTCTTTGTCATTCCCTGTTCTTTGATCATTCCCATGAAGACAAGGATCCAGGAAACTTAAATTTTTCTAGATTCCTGCCGTAGCTCGAATGACAAGGGAAGATGGGCCGTGTTGTATGAGTGATCTTAAATCACCTGGGATCAATTATCAGCAAGAACTCCTTCAATTCTTATCCGTAATTGATTTAGTATAATACTCCTCTCCGATCTCAATCTTTGGTCGATTATTTAGTTCACGCCAATTATTACTATCTCTTAAAGAATAAATACAACCACAATATTCCTGCTTATAAAAATTTTCACGTTTTGCGATCTCATACATTCTGCTACTACCACCATCCTTACGCCAGTTATACGTCCAATATACTATACCTTCATAATGGGAGGCCGCTTTTATACCTGATTCATTTATCTGGTTCATATCCTTCCAGCGTGAAATGCCAAGTGAACTAGTAAAAACCTTAAAGTTATTTTCATATGCGTAAAGAGCAGTACGTTCAAAACGCATATCAAAACACATCGAACAACGTTTACCTCTCTCGGGCGCAAATTCCATGCCTTTTGCTCTTGCAAACCAGTTTTGGACATCATAATCAACATCTACGAAATTAATACCCATTTTTTCTGCAAAACGAATATTTTCATTTTTGCGAATTTCATATTCCTTTTTCGGGTGAATATTAGGATTGTAGAAAAAAATAGTTAAATCTATTCCCGACTTCAGCATTTTTTCCATAAGCTCCCCAGAGCAAGGGGCACAACAAGAATGCAATAATACCTTATTTTCACCACTTACTGGCAAACATAGATCTTTGTTCATTATACTAAATTTTTTCTATAAGTTTCTTTATAAAGCCATAAGACAAAGCATGATAACACCCCTAGAGCCATTAAATAATAAGAAATTGCATATTGATCTCCTGTATATTTTGCTAATGTCATACCTACCACCGGAGCTGATCCCCCAAATATGGCAGCCGCTA
>JAJZHL010000135.1:0-3155 GCA_021804505.1 Pseudomonadota bacterium
GTAAAATTAAGCATACAATCGCTAAACTGTATTCCAGAGCTGTAACTAGCCAAGATTTTAATCAGATAGCCCATGAGCTTGGGGTGTCTGTAGGAGAGGTTGGCGAGATGAATGCCCGGTTAGCAGGGCCAGATGTATCGCTGAATAATTTTATCAGTCACAATGATGATAATGGCGATAGCGAGCTTATTGAGTTTCTACCAGAGACTAGACCGAGTCAGGAAGTGAATTTAATCAGCCGTGAAGATTCAGTTAGTAAACGTACTTTATTATCTAAAGCGATGAAGGTATTAAATGAGCGTGAATTGTACATATTGACCGAACGCAAATTGAAAGAGACTCCGAAAACGCTTGATACTTTAAGTGCGGAATACAAAATTTCTAAGGAAAGGGTTAGACAAATTGAGAGTGTGGCTTTTGAAAAAGTTAGAAATTTTATTTTAAAACAAATTCCACCAGATCCTAAGGTAACTTAGACCCTGTATTGTAATTCCCGCGTAGGCAGGACTATGTAAAGATTTTCTGGATCCCAGCCGCAGCAAGGGAGGACATCGGGTTGCTAGAATGAGATAGGGCTTACACTCTACCCTTTTTATCTAATAGGTAATCATTATATCTACAATAAAACAACCCTTATCTATATACGTACATTGGCCTTTTTGCTTGTCAAAATGTCCATATTGCGATTTTAATTCCCATGTTGCAAGTCAGATAGATGATGATTTATGGGCAAGAAGCTTTGAGAATGAAATAGATTATTTTAGTGATACTATTTACAACAAATATATAAAATCTATCTTCTTCGGAGGAGGTACTCCTTCCCTGATGCAGCCATTTATTGTCCAGCGAATAATAAAAAAAATAGCAAGCTTGGCATTGATAGATGAGAGCACGGAAATTACCTTAGAAACCAACCCCACTTCATATGAAACAAACAAGTTTCAAGATTTTAGAGCAGCTGGTATTAATCGCGTATCAATTGGGGTGCAGTCTTTAAATGAAGGCGATTTAAAGCTTCTAGGACGTCAGCATGATGTAAAGCAAGCAATACATACTATTGAGTCTGCACGCGCCTTATTTCCAAAAATATCTTTCGATTTGATATATGCCAGGACTAATCAAACCTTAAAGGGTTGGCAGAGTGAGCTCGCAACTGCAATGCAGCTTGCTTCAGGTCATATTTCGCTTTATCAGCTAGTTATTGAGAAAGGTACACCATTTTATAAGCTATTTAATGAGGGGGCTTTAACTATACCCGACTCAGATCAAGCTGCAGATATGTATGAATGGACCAATGCATATCTAACATCTCAAAATTATATTAGGTATGAAATCTCTAACTATGCTTTATCAGGGCACGAGTGTAAGCATAATTTAACCTATTGGGAATATAATAATTATCTAGGTATTGGGCCTGGAGCTCATAGCAGGATTAACATATCTAACGGTCTATACTCAAATGATTCTTCGAAAGGGAACGTAAAACGAGGGGTGAGCGAGCGGAGCGTAGTTACCATACGTGAGCACGCAAATCCTCCGATGTTTTGCGAAACCAATTTGGAGGAGCAGAAGAGTATACATGCTGTTATGATGTGGCATAACCCTTCAAAATGGCTACAGGAAGTGAGTGTAAATGGATGTGGGATACAAACTATTAATAAGCTTTCTAAAGTAGAAATAATTGAAGAAATGTTAATGATGGGGTTGCGGCTAGAGAAGGGTATTAATATAAATGATTTACAAGCAAGAATAGGTAAGAAATTGTTTGAAATTATAGATATAGAAGCTGCAACTTCCTATAAGGATTCAGGGTTACTTACATGGGATAAACAGGCAGCTAATATTAAGCTAACTGATAAGGGGTTGATGATGCACAGCTACATAGTCCCAAGGTTACTAATCGATAGGTAGTAGAAGTACTTAAGCGCCGGGTGTTGTTGTATGGTTGTTAGAAAAAGTACGATATATCAAATATATCCATCCAACTATCCCTAAACCCCTTGACGTTCAATAATCTGGCTTTTTATTGCCGAAATTGCCTTAGCTGGATTTAGGCCTTTAGGGCACGTTTTAGTACAGTTCATAATAGTATGGCAACGATATAGCTTAAATGGGTCTTCTAAGGCATCCAAGCGCTCTCCTGTATGTTCATCCCTTGAGTCAACAATCCATCTGTATGCTTGCAATAAAATGGCAGGGCCTAAGTACTTGTCGCCGTTCCACCAGTAGCTTGGGCAAGAAGTAGAACAACAGGCGCATAGGATACATTCGTATAAGCCGTCTAGCTTCTCTCGATCCTTAATCGATTGTAATCTTTCGCTGTTAGAAGGTGCAGGACTATCGGTTTTTAGCCATGGCTCTATTGATTCATACTGGGCATAGAAATGCGATAAATCTGGTACAAGATCTTTCACCACTTTCATGTGAGGCAAAGGGTATATATTTATATCACCTGAAATGTCTTCCATGGGTTTAATGCAAGCAAGTGTATTGGTGCCATCTATATTCATTGCACAGCTGCCACAAATTCCTTCGCGGCAGGAGCGCCTAAAGGTCAAGGTAGAGTCTATTTCGTTCTTAATCTTAATTAGGGCATCAAGCACCATTGGGCCAGTTTTACTTAGATCCAATTCGTAGGTATCAAGTCTAGGGTTATTACTAGAATCTGGGTCGTATCTGTAAATTTTAATTTTACGCACAGCAGGTCCCGTAGCCTCTATCGCTTTATGCGATACACCCTTATTGACTTTAGAATTTGGTGGTAATCTAAGTTCAGCCATCCCCCCATGCTCCTTATTTTACAGGTTTTGTAGTTTTTTTAACTTTCTTCTCGCTTGGTACATTATCATTATTATTTTTTATAGGAAACAAATTTTCTTCTTCTGAGTTGATAGTTCTATTACTTAGTAGATTTTTAATTTGTTGCCCTGACAAAGTTTCATGCTCAATTAATACCTTAGCTAATAAATGCAGTTGGGCAATGTTTTTCGTTAGGATATCTTTAGCATGGTTATATCCTTTTTCTATAATTTTCCTTACTTCAGCATCTATTTGTTCAGTAGTATGTTCAGAACTATGACCTGAATTAGCTCTACCACTAGAATACAAATCTTCATTGCTAGCTCCGTGATATACGGGTCCTATTACTTCACTAA
>JAJZHL010000135.1:3165-3550 GCA_021804505.1 Pseudomonadota bacterium
CCCCCAATCTGTTACCATAGATCGTGCCATTTGTGTTGCCATTTTAATATCTGATGAAGCTCCGGAAGTCACTTTATCTTTTCCAAATATTAACTCTTCAGCTACCCTGCCAGCCATTGCCACGGCTATATCAGCTTCCATCTTATCACGCGGTAAGGAGAAGCGATCATTTTCAGGCAATCTCATTACCATGCCTAGAGCTCTACCTCTTGGTATGATAGTAGCTTTGTGTATTGGATCGGAGGCTGGACAATACAACCCAACTAAGGCGTGTCCTCCTTCATGATAGGCAGTAAGTCGCTTCTGCTCTTCAGACATAACCATAGAGCGTCTTTCCACGCCCATCAGCACCTTGTCCTTTGCTTCTTCTAAGTGCGCCATGGTT
>JAJZHL010000007.1 GCA_021804505.1 Pseudomonadota bacterium
CAATTATATAGTCATAAGTACTGATAACTATAGAGCAGTTACAATGCAAGTAAACCAGAAAATATTAATTTATCTACTCATCCTGAAAATAAAGCAAAATCGGTTATAGACTTAGCGCATGAAAAACCAGGCAAAAAGGCTTTTACAGTTGTACTTAAAAATAAAGAAGGCGCTGAGTATGCTAGATTAACTCCTGACAAAAATGGGCCAAAACTTGTAGTTATCGATAAAGTAATTTTTGCAAGTAAAGCTATGTCAGATACTATTGAAGGTTCATTGCTTAGAAGTATCACAAGGCAGGTGACAGAAGGGACATTAGAAAAATCACTAAACGCCGTTCTTGTTCAAGGTGATAAGGAATCGTTCACTAGTTCAGCTAAATCTATCGGAATCGATATCGGAAGTGTGATAAACCTTACTAATGCAGGGAGGGCAGAAGCCGCAGAGATAGGAAAAACAATAAGTGATTTCTCACCACAAAACCAAGGCAGTATAATAAATAACACCTCAAATAATAGGAGACAAAACGTGCTATCTAACAGTACTAGGCGACCGTCGCGAAGCGCGTTGTAATGATTTCTATTATAGTTATTTATTTGATAATTGCAACTAAACTAGAAATTTTGTCTATATATTCTTTGACCTTTACCCCCCAAAATGCTACAATGGCGCGAAAAATTTACTAATATGCAACCTACACTCAAGCAAAATATAACTAACGTAGTTTGCAAAATACCAAGGAGGAATTAAGGGCCAAAGGCGGTGTAAAATAAGCCAAATCAGAGGCAAGATTACAGTTGTAAAATTATTCTGTTTCAACACATCTCAGTTTCTAAAAATCACCGCTTTCTCTGTTACCAAAATTGAAAATTTAAAGCTTGAATGGATTATGCCACTACTTGAGAGTAATAGTATATTAGGGATCATGGGTATGATCACTATAAAACTACAGGAACATAAGATCAGAGCAAAAGTGTCTTACAGATTGAAGCATCCTAACTCTGTTTTAGAAAAAATGATAACGAAAAATCTTGAACTGCATGAAATAAAAGATTTAGTTGCATTTAGGTTCATTGTCCCCAGATTAAAAGACTGTTATAATGTCCTTGATATTATTGGCCAAGTCTGCCCTTCTAACGTAATATATAAAAAAGATTATATAGCTAGTCCGAAAGAGAATGGCTATCGTTCTTTACATCTTGTGATTTCGGATAACGAATTCATGCGAAACGTTGAGATGCAAATCAGAACTAAAGCAATGCATGATATAGCAGAAACTGGTAGTGCGAGCCATTCTAGATATAAAAACCAAAGGAAAGATCAAGCAGACGCTTTGTTTGATACAATGATAGATGAGATAACCACTCTCAAAGCTCACGATATTTGGCGTACCTTCCAGTGGACTATCCCAGAACTTGCTACCTATGAGCAAGAGCTCAAGCAAATATGGCATCGTTATAAAACAGAAATACGGTAGAGTTCCATATTTATTTGGTAACTAATATCTTTATTATGTTTACAAATGCTTAAATAGCGACTAAAGTTAAGAATTTCAATTATAAGTTAACAAATATTGGACTTTATAACCGTTGCGAAATGCCTCTAATTTGAACTATGAGTGAATTAAACCAAGGCCTAAACAGAACAACTATGAAAACTACCTTACCTGACCGTTCTCTATTTATTAAAAGCCGGCTTCACCTAATAGTTCATGAGATCCTGACCGTTGGCAAAGACAAAATTGCTATGATTATTTTGTTTGGGTCATATGCTAGAGGAGACTGGGTCAAAGACATATATACTGGGGGACATATAACTTAGCTACCAAAGCGATTTTGATATTATGCTCGTATTGAAGAAAGCTAACTATGGTGGCTATAAAGCAACAAATTTACAGCATAAAATCGAAGAGAGGTTAGAGAAGAAATTAAACGTAGACATCATGAAAGAACCATCCGTTACCCTGGTATTGGAACCTATAACAAGAGTTAATGAGCAACTTGACAAAGGCCAGTATTTCTTTTCCGATGTCATAAAAGAGGGCATCTTGCTCTATGATTCTGGTGAATATACCCTCTCACCGGTTAGAGAAGAAATACCATGGAAAGAAAGAAGAACGATAGCTCAGGAAGAATACGAAGACTGGTTTGAAAGCGGAGCAGAGTTTTTAGCTCTCACGGCAAGCGCTTTTGAAAAAATGATGCTTAAGAAAGCAGCTTTTTTGCTACACCAGGCTACCGAGAGTTTCTATAATGCTATTTTATTGGTGTTCACAGGCTATAAGCCAAAAACTCATGATATACTAGAGCTTGCCAAGAAAGCCAGAAATTATCATAACAACCTGTTTATGATATTCCCGACTGAAACGCAAGAGCAAGAAGACTGCTTTACCCTGCTCAAAGATGCTTATATCAAGGCCAGATATGACAAACACTATAAAATCAGTAAAGAACAGATGCTTTATCTTATTAGCAGAGTAGAGAAGTTGAAAGCTGTCACAGAAAAAATTTGCCTGGAAAAATTGGTTAAGAAATAATTTATGACCATCTTAATATTTTATTTATTATAATATCTATTATATCTACAACAAGTTCTTTTTAAATAACTCACCTTATGCTTAAGTAGTAGAAGAGTTATTCGACCAAAGGTTATTCTTCTGTTGGGCATGCTGCCAACACAGCTTCTTCAATATCACTCCTATAATTATCAAAAAATTTTAGTATGAGCGTCTTAGTGCTAACAAAAAATTTGTTAAAATACTTTCATCACGAGAAAACTGATTGGATAAATATGGTGGTCATAGACTTAAGAAATAGATTATATAAATTAAACCTTGCCGATAGGGAGCATTTAAAAATATATGAGGAATTATTATTTCTTTTTATCCGAAGCAACGAGGGTGAAAAACTATCTGTATATAGAGACATTAAGGGATATAGGACTATCAGTGTAGGGTATAATATGGATACCTATAAGAGCAAAGAGGTATGGCAGCAAATATTTGCTAAGCATGTATCATTTGATGCAGTATATAGTGGTAAGGCCGCTATTACAGCACAGCAATCTCGTAAGTTATATGAGTATAAAATTAGATTAAACCGCCTAGAATTAGAAGTTATTTACAGTAATTTTTGGCATAAATTTAAGGCGAATGAAAGGCTAATGATAGAAGACCTATACTGGAATGGTGGGAATAAGCTTGCAGGTAAGGCTACCAGATTTTTTAGCTATATAACAAAGTATGCTTCTACCAAGAAACTGGAGTTTCTGCTGGAAGCGCTAACAGAGATAAAAGAAAGGTCTAATAAAGAGAAAATTAAAGGAATTCAAAATCGGAGGAACTTGCAAAGTGAAATAGGTAATTCATCAAAATGCATAATATAATTAATTTTTTAGTAGCCCCCCTTGTAAATAAAAAGTAGGTCATTATATATCAGATTTAGTAGATTTATTTAAAATTGGGATTTAAGGAGTGTTTTATGGGAAAAGTAATAGGTATAGACTTAGGAACTACCAATTCCTGCGTTGCAGTGATGGAAGGAAAAGAACCAAAAGTTATAGAAAATGCCGAAGGGCTTAGAACCACGCCGTCTATGGTGGCTTTTGGTAGCGGAGGAGAAATATTAATAGGTGATCCTGCAAAGCGGCAAGCAGTGACTAATCCTCGCAATACCTTTTTTGCAGTAAAAAGGTTAATAGGTAGGATATTCCGCGATCCATTAGTTAAAAAGGATCAGGATCTAGTACCATATAATATAGTTGAGGCTAGTAATAAGGATGCGTGGCTTGAAGCGCAAGGAAAACAATATTCTCCAAGCCAAATTAGTGCTTACATCTTACAAAAAATGAAAGAAGCCGCTGAAAATTATCTGGGTGAAACTGTAACGCAAGCAGTTATAACTGTACCTGCTTATTTTAATGATTCACAACGTCAGGCAACAAAAGATGCTGGTAAAATAGCTGGTCTTGAGGTACTACGGATAATCAATGAACCGACAGCAGCAGCACTTGCATATGGTTTTGACAAAGCAGAAAGTAAAATAATTGCTGTGTATGACCTTGGTGGCGGTACT
This sequence comes from Pseudomonadota bacterium, assembly GCA_021804505.1. Classification (GTDB taxonomy): domain Bacteria; phylum Pseudomonadota; class Alphaproteobacteria; order Rickettsiales; family Rickettsiaceae; genus Tisiphia. Next base: position 4,074 of record JAJZHL010000007.1, read on the forward strand.
TTTGACATATCAATCCTAGAAATAGGTAATGGGGTATTTGAAGTTAAATCCACTAATGGTAATACTTTCCTAGGGGGCGAGGACTTTGATGCAAGAATTCTTGATTACTTAATCGATGAATTCAAAAAAGAAAGCGGAATGGATTTACGTAAAGACCCACTAGCTTTACAACGTTTAAAAGAAGCAGCTGAAAAAGCAAAAAAAGAATTATCCTCAACACAGCAGACAGACGTAAATTTACCATATATTACTGCTGATAGTTCAGGTCCTAAACACTTAAATATTAAGTTTACCAGGGCAAAGTTGGAGTCTTTAGTAGCAACACTAATTGATGACACCATAGAACCTTGTAAAAAAGCCTTAAAGGATGCTGGATTAAAAGCATCTGATATACAGGAAGTAGTACTTGTTGGTGGTATGACCAGGATGCCAAAAGTAATCGAAAAAGTGAAAGAATTTTTTGGTCGTGAACCACATAGAGGAGTGAACCCTGATGAGGTTGTGGCTCTTGGTGCTGCAATCCAAGGCGGTGTATTAAATAAGGAAGTAACCGACATATTACTACTAGACGTCACCCCATTGTCCCTAGGTATTGAGACTCTTGGCGGAGTATTTACCAGGTTAATTGATCGCAATACTACCATTCCTACCAAGAAAAGCCAGATATTCTCTACTGCTGAGGATAACCAACATGCAGTAACTATTCGGGTATTCCAAGGGGAACGGGAAATGGCTGCAGATAACAAATTGCTTGGTCAGTTTAATCTTGAAGGGATACCTCCTGCACAACGTGGTTTACCACAAATAGAGGTAACATTTGACATAGATGCAAATGGTATAGTACACGTTTCTGCTAAAGATAAGGCTAGCGGTAAAGAGCAAAAGGTCACAATTCAAGCTTCTGGCGGACTCAGTGATGCAGAAATTGAACAAATGGTGAAGGATGCAGAAAAAAATGCTACTGAGGATAAGAAGCGTAGAGAATTGATTGAGGCAAAAAATAGTGCTGATAGCTTAATCTACTCAACCGAAAAAACTCTCAAAGAGCATGAAAGTAAGATTCAAGCTGGAGATAAGCAAGAAGTTGAGAAAGCCATCAGTGAGCTAAAATCAGCCTTAGAGACAGAGGATGTTGAGCAGATCAAATCCAGAACCACTGCCCTTGCCACAGTTAGTATGAAAATTGGAGAGGCGATGCACCAAACACAACCAAGTGATGATAGTGCAAATACTCAAGATACTGGCGAAGACAAAGTGGTGGATGCTAACTATGAGGATTTAGGTAAGAAGTAGCCTTATACTGTTGTCATGTCGGCAACTTTACTGTCATTCCTGCGTAGGCAGGAATAACCAGGAAGATCCCGAATCAAGTTCGGGATGACCCCTTGGGACGTTCTGGATCTAATATAACATTCTTCCCTGTATCCCCGCCTTCGCGGGGATGACATATGGTTGCGAGGATGACATAGAGCGGCAATGGCATAGAAGGTATGAAAGTATAAAATTAAAAAATATATATTATGTCATCACAAGATTATTATCAGCTACTTGGAGTTAGTAAAACTGCTACGGCGGCAGAAATAAAAAAGGCTTATCATAAACTTGCAATGCAGTATCATCCTGACCGCAATAGCTCAGGTGATAAAGAAGCAGAGAAGAAGTTTAAGGAAATAAATAACGCCTATGATGTACTAAAAGATGAGCAAAAAAGAGCTGCTTACGACCGTTTTGGGCATCAAGCATTCCAAAATGGCGGCCCTTCTGCTGGTGCTGGAGGAAATAGAGGCGGTTTTGGCCCTGATATTAATGATATATTTGGTGACTTTTTTAGTGATTTTATGGGCGGTAATGCCAGAAGGCAGAAACCTAACATGTCTGCCAGAGGTTCTGATTTAAAGTATAATATCACTGTAACCCTGCAAGAAGCGTTCACAGGTGTAGATAAAACTATCAATTTTACTAGCGAAGTCAAATGTACCTCCTGTAGTGGTAGTGGCTCAGAAAATGAAGGCGGCACAACTCAATGTGATGCTTGTCATGGGCAAGGGGTTACGAGAGTGCAGCAGGGGTTTTTTACTTTAGAACAAACCTGTAGCAAATGTCATGGAATGGGGCAAATTATTAAAAACCCATGTAAAAAATGCCATGGGAATGGACGCCACTCTCAACATCGAAACTTACTAGTCAATATTCCAGCTGGTATTGAGGAAGGCACCCGTATAAGACTAGCAGGTGAAGGTGATGCAGGTTTACGAGGCGGTGGTAATGGCGACCTGTATATTTTTGTCAGTATTAAACCTCATGATGTCTTTAAAGTAGAAGACGCTAATTTGCATTGTAGGCTACCGATTAGTTTTACTAAAGCAGCTCTAGGAGGTGAAATAGACATCCCAGACATAGAAGGTGGTAAAGTGACACTAAAAATTCCTGCCGGCATACAAAATGGCGAGAAATTAAGATTGAAGGGTAAAGGTATGTCTAAGGTAAGGTCTACAGTCAGAGGAGATATGTTCGCGCATGTGCATATAGAGGTGCCCAAACATCTAAATAAGAAACAACGTGACTTACTAGAGACGCTAGACAAAGAGCTAGGAGGAAGTGATGATACAGGTTTTTTTGACAAAATGAAAAATCTTTGGTCATAATATTGCTGATTCCTGTATAATATCAACAACATGTCTAATATTTTTATAGGTATAAGCTTTGTTAAAAAAAATATTACGGCTAAAATTTATTTTTATAGTTTTATTATTAGCCCTACTGGTCAGTAGTATAAATTTCTGCATATACTACCTATTCGTGCCTGGTCCTCTAACGAAGGATACAACCCTTATAATAAGACCTAAGCTCTCTATTGATCAAATTGCTACAATACTTAACGAAAATAAGGTCGTTAAGTATCCAACTTTGTTTGCTTTGCTGACCAAAGGGTATTCTTTAAAATACAAAATAAAAAGTGGAGAATATACTTTCACACAAAATATCTCTCCAATCCAAACTATAAGGATACTAGCAAGTGGTAAATCTATTATCCACAAAATAGTTGTACCAGAAGGTACTATGGTCAGTGAGGTAATAGTTAAAATTAATACCGAGGAACGTTTGACAGGAGAGATTTTAGGAACGATTCCTGAGGGTTTCTTGATGCCTTCAACTTATTTTTATTCATATGGTGACCAAAAAGATCAAATTATTGGCAAAATGCGAAAATTAATGTCAGCAGAGCTAGATAAAGTGATGGTTAAACTATCACCTGCCTCGCCTTTAAAAACACGCCTGGATGTTTTAACTCTGGCCTCAATTGTAGAAAAAGAAGCAACCTTAGATGAAGAAAAGCCTATTATTGCAGCTGTACTGCTTAATCGCCTTAAGAAAGGCATGAGGTTACAAGCCGATCCAACAGCGGTTTATGCCATCACTCTTGGACAACATAAATTAGGAAGGAACTTAACCAAAAAGGATTTAGCCATAGAGTCACCATATAATACCTACCGCAGACATCACTTACCACCAGGGCCTATTTGCTGCCCCGGTACTAAATCTTTGGAAGCGGTGGTAAAGCCTGCAAATGTTAATTTTTTATATTTTGTATCAAATGGTCAATGGGGACATTATTTTGCCACTAACTATGAAGAGCATCTTCGGCATGTTAACATCTACCGTAAAGGTTTAAAAGAGTAACAATATGGATAATATAAATTTTACAAAATTGGCAGAAGAGACCATTGCTCTAATCGCGGATACGATTGAAAATGAAGATAAAGAGGGCTTAATTGAGATAGATTATCAAGGTAATATTCTCAATTTAGCTACCCACCAAGGTGTATATGTGATTAATAAGCATTCAGCAGCTAAAGAGATTTGGTTATCTTCCCCCGTAAGCGGTCCTCATCATTTCTATTACGATGCTGATAAATGGCAGTCTAGAAGCAAGGCGGATTTATTTACTATTCTAGAGCAAGAATTAAATATTCCTTTTTTACATATTAAACTATAAAATATTTCAATGACCATTATTGAACAACAGCAAGTTATCAATAAAATTGCAGATATTTGTTTGCGTGATAAAACTAGACTCACCGATATTATTTCAAATATTGTAATTAAAGGTCAAAATATTGGTTTTTCTATAGATGTTGTTGGTAAAGAGCCCAGCGAGATCGAGGAAGTAAAAACTGCTGCTATTAACAAACTGAATGAAATCCCAGACATTGGTAAAATATCTATTATCCTAACTAGTAGTAAAATTATAGACAAAAAAACAGGTCATCCAAAAAATAAATATATTATAGATGGGGTAAAGAAGGTTATACTAGTAGCTTCTGGTAAGGGCGGTGTAGGCAAATCTACCGTAGCAGCATTAATAGCAGAACAACTAAATCTTGATGGATATAAAGTTGGTATTGTAGATGCAGATATTTATGGGCCTTCTATCCCCCAAATATTTGGTATTAGTGGTGTACCAGAATTAGTGTATAATAAAATGCTACCTTTAAAATCTCGTAATATTGAGATTATTTCTATTGGTTTCCTAATACAAAACAGCTCTGCTATTGTTTGGCGTGGTCCTATGGCAAGTAAGACTATTTACCAACTTTTATCTTTAACCCATTGGGACAATTTAGATTATTTAATAATTGATATGCCACCGGGCACAGGAGATATCCACCTGAGTATTTTAGAAAATTATCAGCTAGCTGGAGTAATAATCGTCACGACCCCACAGAAAATGGCCAGTATAGACGTAGACAGATCAATAGATTTATATAAAAAGTTTAATCTGCCGATTTTAGGCATTATAGAAAATATGAGTTACCTTGTAGAACCAGTTACGGGTAAGGAAATTAATATATTCAAGGGCAGTAGCGGCAAGGAATTAGCGCAAAAGCACAACATACCACTAATTTGCACTATTCCTATTTCACCACAATTAGCCTCAAACTGTGATAATAGCGAGAGCCTTACTGGAATAATTAAGCTGCCCATTAAAGAATTTGTTTAGTCTCTTCATGTCATCCCTTGCCCCTCTATGTCATCCCAGCGGAGGCTAGGATTCAGCTAAAAGAAGGTCATCCCGAACTTGATTCGGGATCTATTCTATCAATGTCATGAGATCCTGAATTAAATTCAGGATGACAAGAGAGGATTGAGGATGACATATTCACATGGTCCTTTACCTTCTTCAACTAATACCCCTTAACTGGCCTTGAAATTTCTGCGTAATTATATCAATAATTCCCTGGCTGATGGAGGTCAAATCTTCTTCAGTTAAAGTACGGTCATCTGCCTGCAACTGTACTTTTATTGCTAGTGATTTTTTACCAGCTGGCACTTGGTCTCCAGAATACACATCAAATAAATCAACTGACTGAATCAACTTTTTATTGGAATTCTTAATATACGCAATAATCTCACCTACTGGTTTATTTATATCCACTATGAAGGCGTAATCTCTAAAGCTTATTTGAAAGTCAGAAACCACAAAATCATCACGTCTCCCATATTTTGCTTTAGCAAGTGGTATATTATTGATATTTGCTTCAAGAGCAAAGACCTCACAATGGATGTCAAAATGCTTTAATATTAATGGATGTATCTGACCAAAATAAGCTATAATGTTTTTACCAAGCTTAATGGTAGTTGATTTTGTGGGATGATAATACGGTAAATCAATAGCACTATATTGGAATTGATCAAGTGATAAACCAGCATAGTTTAAAATATTTTCTAAATCTGACTTTACATCAAAAACATCCACAAACCTGACATCAGAATGCCAGGTTTTAGGGCTAAAATGTCCGCATCTTACTGCAGAAACAAAAGTCAGCTCCCCTTCTGTGATCCAGGAAGGGAAAATAGGACCAACTTCCATAAAAGCAATATCTCTCACAGATCTTGCTAAGTTTTTTTGCATTAACTGTAGCAAATTTGGTATGATGCTTGGCCTCATGTAATTATTATCTATGCTAATTGGATTAAGTAAAAATAACTCCTCCTTTAATGGAGCAAATAACTTTGCCACCTCTCCTTCCATAAAGGAGTTGGTTACCACCTCATCGTACCCGCAATTTGCTAGAACTCTTCTAATCCCAGAAATTCTTTTTTGTTCTCTAGGTATAATTCTGGTTACCTCCATATCGGGCAGTTTGAGAGGTGCAAGTTTTTCATAACCATAAATTCTTACAATCTCTTCAACAATATCTTCTTTTATTTCTATATCATGCCGCCAAGAGGGTACTGTTAGTGTTAGGATATTACCCTTATCTTCTACCCCAAATCCCAATTTTGTTAATATATCAGAAATTTCAGCCTGCACTAAGTGCAAGCCAGCTATTTTTTCTAAATAATCTATAGGAAATTGTAAAATTTTTTGTGATGGAGCAGTATCTCCTTGATAAATAATTTGCGAAGCTTCTCCACCGCATAAAGAGAGAATCATTTCTGTGGCAATATCCAAACCATTTATAGTAAATGCTTGATCTAAATTACGTTCAGCACGGTATCTAGCATCAGTATCAAGTTGTAAACGCCTACCTGTTCTAGTAACATATTTAGGTGAAAAACAGGCCGCTTCTAGTACGATATTTTTGGTTTCTTGATCACAACTACTAATTTGTCCACCTATGATTCCAGCTAAACAATGGATACTCTGCTGCTCACCAGATTGAATTACTAGATCATCTGGCTGCAAATCGTACTCTTTGTCGTTCAAAGCCAGAAATTTAGCAGGCTTTTTTAGTGGGGCGATATGGAGATTATTTGATAATTTATCCTTATCATAAGCATGCAGAGGGCGGGCAAAACTGTAACAGATGTAATTAGTTATATCTACTATACTTGAAATCGGTTTTAAGCCTACATTCTGTAATAATTGCTTAAGCCAATCTGGACTTGGACGATTTTGTACATTCCGTATTTCTCTAACTGCAAATAACTTACAAGTATCCTGATCTTCCAATGTTACCTTAAATGAGGACTGAAATCTATCTTTGATTTCCTTGGTTTGTAATTCTTTTAGCTTCCCAACACCTTTAGCAGCAAGATCACGTGCTATACCGTAGACACCAAGTGCATCACCACGATTTGGCGTAACGTTAATGTCAAATACTGGGTCATCGAGTCCATAATATTTTATAAATGGCTCTCCTGTTACAGCATTTTCTGGCAGTTCTATTATACCATCTGAAGTAGGTTGTAAAAACAATTCTTCTTCTGAACAGAGCATGCCAAAGCTTTTTTCCCCTCTAATTAAAGATTCTTTGATTTTAAATTTACCATTCGGAATGGTAGCACCTATTTTGGCCAAGACTACCTTTATACCTGCTCTTGCATTGCTTGCGCCGCAAACGATTTGTAACATACCATCTTTAGTTTCTACATCACATATTTGAAGCTTATCTGCTGATGGGTGAGGCTTGGTTGCAAGTATATAGGCTACCTCGAAATCCTTTAGCTCTGCACTTCTATCAATTATTTCTTCTACTTCAAGACCTAAGTCAGTTAGATGCTCTCCAATTTCTATAACAGAAGCATTTGTATCTAAAAATTTTTTCAACCACGATAAAGTAAATTTCATTTGGTTAATCCTCCTGCAAGCGAAGGTATGTCAAAAGTAGAGAAATTGTAATGTTTAAGCCACCTGATATCTCCTTCAAAGAACTGACGAAGATCTTTCATTCCATATTTTAGCATAGCAAATCTTTCAACCCCTAGTCCAAAGGCAAATCCACGATATTTCTCATTATCAATATTCACATTCTTCAGCACATTAGGGTGCACCATACCACAACCTAGCACTTCTAGCCATTTATCACTCCCCTGCATCTTAATATCTACTTCAGCTGATGGTTCAGTAAATGGGAAAAAACTTGGCCTAAACCTGATTTCTATGTTAGATTGCTCAAAGAAATCTCTAATAAACTCAATAATAACATATTTCAGATGCCTCATATTTATGCCTTCATCTACCACCAATCCTTCAATTTGGTGAAACATCGGCGTATGAGTCATATCACTATCTGAGCGGTATGTCCTTCCTGGTGCAATAAACCTAAATGGAGGGTTACCATTTTGCATAGTACGGATTTGAATGGTTGAAGTATGAGTGCGAAGCAATAAAGGCTGTCCTTGTTCCTGTGCCTTAAGGTAGAATGTATCATGCATCTGCCTTGCAGGATGATCTTCATGTATATTTAAAGCTGTAAAATTGTACCAATCGCTTTCTATTGTAGGCCCTTCTTTAACTGCAAGCCCAAATTTTGCAAATACCTGGATTAATTCTTCAGTAGCCTGAGTAATTGGATGGATACTACCAGGTCTATGCTTTCTTGCGGCAAGGGTTAAATCTGTTTTATTTTCAGCAAAGCTTTTTTCCATCTCTAGCGTTTCTATAACTAGAGCTTTTTTTACCATCAGATCGTGGATTTCTTCCTTCATCTGATTTACTGCTTCACCAAATTTTCTTCGTTGATCAGGTTCTAAACTTGTCAGCTTTTTCATTTCCTGAGTAAGCAAACTTTGCTTCCCTAGAAATTCTATTCTTATTTTATTAAGTTCCTCTGATGACTGCGTCACTTCTATTTTTGCTTGTGCAGATTTGAGGATATGATCTAGATCCTGCATAATAATGTTTTAGGTAACTAATTAAAATAACAAATTATGTATATAGAGTAAAAATCGACTGATTACTACAATAATCAAAAACTCATCAGCCTAAGACTGTTGTTTTTTCTGATGTCATTCTTGCTTCTTTCTTGCCCTCCCCGCCGTAGCTAGGTTGACATCAAGAACCTCGGGAATGACATTGAGAAGCGGGAATGATAACAACACACATCCCCGTCGTAACCTATTATATCAAACAGTCCTAATCTGCGCTTGCTTTGGACCGGATATTTTTTTCCTTACTAACCCACCTAGCTCTACTACACTCTCTGCAACTTTACCAGTAGCTACTGCCTGATCTAAGACACTAACAACCACGTTACATGCACATTTTACTACGTTCCCTGCAGCTTTTGCAATTCTGCTCTTTGGACCTGCTGGTTCTGGCTGTTGTGAAGCCTGACTGCCTGCCAGAAATGTAGTTGCTTTATTCAGCCACTCTTTAGCAAATTTCTCCATTCTACCAAACCCTGTGGTCTGCTGATATGCGTCTAAAGCTACTGGCACAGCTGCAGTTTTGTCTTGTATCTCACTTTTTGCCTTCTTAAATCCTTCACCAAACTCCATTAACATTTTCCATGCTTCGGCAGCTTGATCTTTATCAGGCACATCCTTCAGATCTAGCTGTGCACTTGCTATACATTTAGATACCATATCTAAACTTTCATCTAGCTTATCTAGTTTTTTCCCACGACTTTTAATCGGCTCTTCTACGTTAAGCTCTTCTGGATCATCTATATTAAAAACCTTATCATGCACTGCACTACCTAATTCTAGGACGCTCTCCGCAAGCTTACCTACAGCAGCGGTATGATTCAACGTGCAGAGTATTGCTGTACACGAAGTACTCATCACTTTTCCAACTGCCCTAAGAACGTCATTATTCTGAACTCTACTAACTGGATCACCAAGCATTGTATTGATTTTACTAAGCTGCTCTGTTGCAAATGTCTCAAGCTTACCGAACATAGTTTTTTCGTATTCAGACCTTTGCATCTTAGAAGCTGTTTCCTTTAATACCCTTTTTTGCTCTTGATAATCCTTTTTAAAATCCTCAAGGGCTTTTGTCGCCTTACCAACATCTACTGCCTCTAACCCTCTTAATTTAGAGATTTTTTTTAATTCTTTCTCTGCCTGTTCCAAATTTTTATCTATTTCTGCAAAAGTGAGAACTATATTCTCATATAATTCGGCTGCACTTCCTGTCATGCTTTCCTCTGAAATTTATTTACATTAAGCAACCGTAACATAAAAAATACCCCAGCTCAATCACTAAAAGTCTAAATCGGCATAACAGTGAGGGGCAGTAAAGCCTGGTATTTGATCTTGTAATATAGCGCGGAAACTAGGTCTAGACTTGATAATTGCATACCAATGCCGGATAGAAGGATATTTATCCCAATTTATCTGACCGA
>JAJZHL010000136.1 GCA_021804505.1 Pseudomonadota bacterium
GTGGGCCTGCGCCAGCATCCCTATTCGGCCCTGAGTGACTGGACGCCCTCTGCCAGCGGCCTCACCCGCGTGCGCTATGCCGTGTACGAGTGGCTGGCGTGGCACATGGATCATTGATTGCTTCAATCAATTGCATTCCATGTGTAGCAAAAGAAAAGCATTCATAATGATATTTGCTTTGCTGGCATTATTTATTTTAATTATTGCTTCTTTTCCGGTTTCTTCCTCTACTTCCATATCCGGAGAAATATCTTGTATTTTCTTTTTTTCAATAGTAGTTAAACGTTGAAAATAATTAATTAATTCTTGTTCTGGCATATTATCTAATAATTCTATTTTTTTTAAATAATCCGTTTTTGTTTTTTTATGCTCATCGCGGAGTTCATGGCTAGGCATTAAAAGTCTTAATAACTCCAAGACTTGGTTTGGATAGTTTTCTTGGTGCTTAAAGTCGAGGTAAACTACCCCTTCCAAAAAAAGAGGAAAAGCAAGTTTTGCTGTCCCTTCTAGCAATATTGGAATAATAGAGTTCGGTTTATGTCTTAACTTAGTCGCTATTTGGTCAATTTCCATATTAATAACAGATCCTGCTTCTTGGTTATATTTTTCCCTCAATTTAAGCGAGCCAGCCAGCACAACAAAATCAACATTTTCAATTTTTTCAGTAAAACGAATTATCCTAGTACCAGGCACATTATCATGTATATCTAAAAGCACCTTAACTCCAGCTTTTTCTAAATCTCCCGCTAACTTATGAATTAGGGTTTCATGTGGAGTAATACCCCAAGAATAACTAATAAAACACGAAGGTTTAGAATTTTTCCAGCTTTGAATTTTCTTTAAAGAATCTTCAAAAGTAATTGCTTTAAGCTTACTTTTAGCAATCTTTAGAGGATCTTCGTTTTCGGATGCTAAAGCTTGAGTGGTAAGTGCTCTAACATATCCTTTATTTGAAAATAATAATTGATTATGTTTAAAACAAAAGAGAGGAGAGCTCTGTATTTTTTGGAGGGATTGACTCCGAATAGCGGTGTTAGCATGTTCATTTAAAAAAACTCTATTCTTTTGCAGAAATTGGGCACCAAACATCATTCTTTTCTGAACCATCAGTTCAAACAACTTTTTCATTCTAATCCCTCCTTTTGAATTTCAAAGTTAACGTAACGTATTATTTTACTATAGCTTTCTTTAATAAAACAAGAGTAATCCTTCGAATAGCATTAGATTGGAAAATATTCAAATCAGCCATTATTTTTACAAAATAAGCCAAAATGCCGTTGCCATTTAATAACCTCATCTACTTTTGATGAAAGAGATTTACCATCTATAGTTCCTGTCTCTTTACTATATTTAAACTGATGAGGATAACTCCAAAAAAGCCTAGCAACTTTATCTCTAAGACCAGTGTTCGAAACCAGCTGAAAATTTTTTATATTTTGTTCTACAGCTAAGTTAATTTTAGCTTTTAAGTCGTGATTAGTCATATCAGGAATAATTAATTGGGTAATCTTAGAATCTCTTAATAATTTTATTAAATGTTCCTGCTGATCAACTGTGAGCGCATTTAAATTATGCTGACTAATATCCAAATTATGAAGATCAAAAGTTATTCTTAATTTTTCTATAATTTTATCAATTATTTCGTAATCACCTTTTTTCAATAGCCTATTTTTTTCAGGAAATTTAATTTCTTCAAGCATAATATTAGGTATTAAATTCATTTTTAAACTATTACTTTCAGTATCTTTTATCCACTGGTTATTTTTTACAAAATAACCAATATTATACTCACAATTTTTTTCATTGGTGATTACAATAGCATTTCCTTGGATTTCAGGCAAATAATTTTGATCTAAACTTGGCATTAAATAAAGATCCCATTTGGATTTTTCAACATTATACAAGGCTGAGAAGACGTTTTTCTCATGGCTGATTCTTACCTGGCACTTTTCAATTCCATCTAAAATAATTTTTGTGTTTTTATGTTCGCCTCCAAAATGGCTTTTTGATATATTATATGCTAGCTTATAAGTCTCTAAAGTGTGTTCAAAATCCTCAAGTTTATAATATACGCTAGCGAGGTTGTTAAGAGCAATCACCACAAATCCATCATTATTTTTACCAGATATTTTTATTACTTTGTTGTAATAAGTAATGGCATTTTGATAATGACCTGTTTGCTTATACAAACTGCCTAGATTATTCAAAATAACTAAGATAGAACTTATATCATTAATTTCTGAATAAATATTCAATGCCTTAAGATAACTCTCTTCTGCTTTATTATTATCATTAAGTGGCTTACAGGCCAGAGCTAATCCTTTTAAAAGATCAGCTTTTTCGCTCGAAGTAATATTAAAATTATTTTCAAGTTCAAGAGCCTTTTCATAAAACGCTTTTGCCTCAAGCAATCTCCCCGCAACTCGACATATATTACCTAACTTACTTAATGTTAAAATAACTTCTCTATGGTTTTTACCAAATACTTGTTCTTCTATATCCAACTTTTTTTTACTATAATTTATAACTTCTTCTTTATTACCATACTTATTATAAATCTCTACAATAGAGTTAAGTAAAGATAGCAGAAATATTTTATCAGATTGATTAATCAATCTGATTTCCATATTAAAAGCAAATTTATAATGTTCTAAAGCACTACTTAAATCACCTAACTTTTCATTAGCTTCGGCAATTCTAATATGCATAACAGAAATAAATTGATTTTCTTCACTAAATATTTTTTGAGTAACCGCCAAAGCTAACTGATATCTTTCAAGGGCAGCTTTATAGTTATTCCTTTCTTTTAAAAAATCACCTGATTTTATAAGTTTTTCTTTTAAAGATTGCAGTTGAGATATATCTAATAATAAATTTAAATCAAAAGATAATTTATAATAATTTGCTGCCATTTCTATTTCTTCAAGATTATCATAAATATTAGCTAAATTAATCGCAGCCTGAGAAATAAGTCCGTGTTTATTTTTATGATATGTCAATGCTAGACTTAAAACTAACTTTTGAATTCTGCTGGCTTTCTTGTAATTTTTTTCCAAAAAATATGCATCAGATAAATACATTAGTAAAATAGGCAATTCAATATTATTAATGCTATAACAATTTAACTGAATAATAAACGCTTGTTTACAACAATATAACATTTCTGAAAACCTATTTAACATTCTATAGGTTTGCGCTAAATTTAAATAAGATCTAACCACTTTAGGATTATTATTGCTATAAATTTTAATATATTTATCAAGAGATTCCAAATAAAAAGCCAAGGCTTCATTATATTTACCCTGTAAGTAATTCAAAGTCCCAAAATTATTAAGTATTACTATTACCTCTTTATGATCCATACTATAAAAATTCTTTTTAATGCTAAATGACTTTTGTAAGAGTGAATTAGACGTTTGATATTCACCTCTGGCTCTAAATATTTCTGATAAAATATCAAATAGCCATGCAGATAAAGGATGGTTAGATTTATGTTCAATCTCTAATATTT
>JAJZHL010000137.1 GCA_021804505.1 Pseudomonadota bacterium
TATAGAATTGGCAATCAAGTTTGATATTGCTCGTGCAAATGAGAGTGGTTTAATTTGTACTTTTGCTTCGGTTTCTGTGACTGTGAAATCAATATCAAACCCCTGCCATTTTTTACTAATAAGATTGGAAACCCAGGGTGATATACAAATTACTTCAAATTCTTCTCCTCCTTCACCCCTAGCAAAATCTAAGTAAGAATTTATCATTTGCTGCATGCTTTCTATATCTTGTCTAAATCCCTCTTTTTCCTCTGATTCAGCCATTAATTCTAATTGTAATTTCATTCGTGTAAGAGGAGTACGAAGATCATGCGAGATCATGGCCAGCATCTGGGTCCTTTTAGTTATTTGTCGTTCAATACGGTCTTTCATTCTAAGGAAAGCAATACCTGCTTTGCGAATTTCTTGGGCTCCCGAAGGTTTATATGGATCGTTGGGTTTTAATCCTTGGCCAAAGGCTTCAGCAGCATTGGCTAGAGCTAAAATAGACTTGATTTGATTTCTGGAAAAAATTAGGGAGACAGAAAGTAATAATATTGTTAAGAATACCAACCATAGCACAAATATATAGGTAGTAGGATTAACCAATAGCTTGGAGGAAAATGTTATTATCATCAATCCATCAACTACTTTTAATAATACTTCAATCTTTCCTTCCTGGTTTATCCTTACAATGTTGTGCTCATTTATTTTTACATCGAGAATATTTTTAAAGATGCCTAATTCTTCATTAATCTTAGGTTGTTTATCTTTTAATTTAGCCTTGGGAAAGAACTGATAGGAAAGGTTTAAGTAATCACCTCTTAAAGTCTTAAAATCTTTCGTCTTATGGTTGTCTATAAGCGATTTAATTTCATTACTAATGATATTACTAGTGTAGTAGGAAACATTATACCAATGCCTATCGTAGAATAGAAAAATTATTAATAGCTGCCCAATTAAAGCAGGGATAATTATTATTAATATAAATCTAGCTAGTAATGTTTGGGGAATAAAGTTACGTATAGAAAACATAGCCTTTGTTACGAATAGTTTTTAAATGTTTAGGGGATTTAGGATCTTCTTCAATTTTGCCTCTAATTCTGACTATTTGTACGTCAATAGAACGAGGGTTGATTTCATCCATCATGTTTGATAATTCATCGCGAGAAAGAATTTCTCCATTGCGACTAATTAATACTTCTAACAATTTTTGTTCAGTTGAACTTAGTTTAATAACTTCTTTATTCTTTATAAGTTCTTTGGTATGAAAATCATAATAGCTATTGCCAAATCTTTTTTTGCTCTGTTCTTTCTTATGCTGGTTATAGCTATCTATTAAATTATGAACCCTTAGCAATAATTCCCTTGGCTCAAAAGGTTTTGCTAAATAGTCGGAAGCTCCAGATTCTAAGCCCTTTATCCGGTCACTTGGTTCTGATAATGCAGTTAACATGATAATAGGCATAGAATTTCCTGCGGATTTTATCTTTTTAGCAAAATCAAGCCCTGTAATGTCTGGTAGCATTACATCTAAGGTAATAAGATCATATATAAAATAGTTTATTAGAATTTCTGCCTCTTTTGCTGAAGATGCTGTTGATACTAAAAACTTATTCTGCTCAAAAAACTTCTTCAAAAGTTTAAGTATTCTGTTATCATCATCAACGATTAAGATATGGGGATTCATGAAATCTTCCAATAAAATAGGACCTATTATATAATTTTTACAAGCTACAAAAAATTGGTCAAGATTTTTGAATACTAACGAAATAGCGAGATATTTACAATGACTATTATGCCTATTGATAAAGCAGAATGTTATATTTGGATCAATGGTGAATTAGTTCAGTGGCAAGATGCAAAAGTACATGTGCTTACTCATGGGCTGCATTATTCGGGAGGAGTTTTTGAAGGCGAAAAGGCTTACTCAGGAGAGGTATTCAAGCTAGAGGAGCATACTGATAGGCTAATATCTTCAGCCAAGGTTATGCAGCTAGAGGTTCCATATAATTTTGATGAGATTATTAGTGCTCACAAGATAATTATAAAAAAGAATAATATCCATAATGCATATGTGCGCCCACTAATTTGGCGGGGTGCTGAGTCATTAAATCTTACTAATAAAACTCTCTCAATTAATTTGTTGATTGCAGCTTTCCCTTCAACCCCTAGATCAGAAAAGAGCCTTGACCTTCATATTAGTAAGTGGCGTAAACCCCATCCTGATGCCATGCCCCCACAAGTTAAATCCTCCGGTCATTATAATATTATGATAGTTAGTCAAATGGAAGCCAAGTCTCTAGGGTATGATGATGCGATATTGCTTGATTGGCGTGGTTTTATTGCTGAATGTACCACAACTAACATTTTTTTTGTTCAGGAAAACCAATTAATAACACCCATAGCTGACGCTTTTTTAAATGGTATTACTAGACAAACAGTAATTGAGTTAGCTAAAAAGCTTGGATTAGAAGTTAAAGAAAAACATTTTGAATTGTTCGAAGATGTTTGCATGTTTCTATAGAATGAAGTTGATGTTTCTTAGTGCAACATATTAAATTTCGGCTTCACTCGCTAACAAGGTAACTAAAGGTCCACCAAGCTTTTTCGAAAGCTGCTTTAACTAATCTTGGCTATCTATGTTGTCAATGTATTTTAATATTGTCTTGACTGCGGACAAGATCACAGCGGGGTTGTTATGAGTAAGCATTGGAAGGACTCGCTCAATGATGTTTTCACTCTCTTTAGAGTCTGTGGTATCATAAGAAGAGATGCCCTCCATAATGTAAATCTTTCCCCATTCATTAGCATCAATTAATGCAGCAAGTAACTTATTCAAATTGTTGTTATGCTTTAGTCTAAGGTAGTTTTTCCCGCTTGATCTTGAAATTTCAAGGAGAGAAGCGACTGCGTTGGATACCACTACCGCATTTCCGTCAAGGATCATATTCTGCAGCATTTTAATGAGTGAATGATCTTTGACTAGACGTGGACTTGTTTGATACAATTTTGACACTGCAATGGCAGCAGTTTTTTTAACGTAGGGATCATCATCAGTTAAGGCATCCTTAAGGGACTCACAGAGGTATTCAGTAATTCTCTCTACCCTTATGCAACCCATTGTCCTTACAGCTAAGGCTCGCATCATTGGGCTACTCTTATCTCTTGCATCTTTTTGGAAAGAATTGACAGCCATGATTGTTAAGTCTGGCTTTATCTTGGCATAGTTGATTATGTACAGGTATACTAGCTTCTTTAGCTCCATTTGAGTGGTCTCCATGCATTTGACCATGTGTGGGAAAAGTGAGCTGACATCTTTGCCTATGGTCATCATTGCTATCACTTGTTTAGCAGCTTCTCTCTTCTCTTCTGGCTTAAGTGAATTCAACTCTGATTGCAACTCAGCTAATTCACTGCTTTTCATGTTCTAGAAGTAGTTAGCCATTGTTTGTTTTCTGAGTAAGATATTTATTAATACGAATTCAAATTACACTCTTCTTGAATTGAGGGGTTTTGGGGTTTTGGGG
>JAJZHL010000138.1 GCA_021804505.1 Pseudomonadota bacterium
TGAGTGGATGAATTTTTTTATACTAAGTTGACATGAGTTGGTTGAGACTTCTTCAAAGGAAAAAGATGGAATGGGTTAAGTACTGGATCTGACTCGTAAGACAAGATACACTCAATTTCTGTCCTTCTCTAATCGTAAGAATCGACTTGATTCTTTTCATTTCTTGTTGTGATTTTGTAATGAAACTTGAGTTGATAAATTGTTTAAACAATACTTTGAGTGAGGCTTTAGTGGATTCAAAAAATATTATAGAGAAGACTGTAAATATTGTCAGTCTCGGGTGTCCAAAAAACTTGGTTGATACTGAAAATATGATAAATGATCTTGAGTCGAGAGGCTACAAGATTATTCCTGATGCTGAAAAAGCTGAAATTATTTTAGTCAATACTTGTAGTTTTGTAACCGATGCTAGGAAGGAATCAATAGATACTCTTTTAGATTTATCTAGATATAAGGAAGAAGGGAACGCTAAGCTATTGGTTGGTACTGGGTGCTTGATTTCTCGCTATAAAGATACATTGCCGAACCTTCTTCCAGAGGTTGATGTAATGTTATCAACATTCGAGGAATCACGTTTGGGAGAGCTTCTTGACGGGTTATCTCAACCCAACGTCAAAAAAAATAATACTACCGAGTTGATTATTCCCCAATCTATTCCTTTTAGGGAAAAGCGTCTCACTCCTAGACATAGGGCTTATGTAAAAATTTCTGAAGGATGTGATCACACTTGTACCTTTTGTTCTATTCCATTATCCAGAGGCCCTCAAATTAGTAGGAAGCCAGAGGATATTTTAAGTGAGATTACTCGCTTGGGAAACGAGGGTGTTGAAGAGATCACCCTGATTGCGCAAGATTTGACCCGATATGGTTCAGACCTTGGGTTGAAGGATGGCCTTGCTGACTTATTGTTAATGATCGATAGGTTAAATAAGGTTTCTTGGGTGAGACTTTTATATGCTTATCCAACACTTGTAACGGATCGCCTCCTAGATGTCATTAGGGATTCTCCTTCTATTGTTAAATATCTTGATATACCTTTACAACATGTCAATGGAGAGGTTCTCAGGAGGATGGAACGTCCTGGAAATATAGACTCTAGCAGGCGACTTGTATCACGTATTCGGGAAAAAGTACCAGGTATTTCTTTAAGGACAACTTTTATTGTTGGGTTCCCGGGTGAAACTGATGAGGAGTTCCAAGAGTTGATGTCTTTCGTTAAATGGGCCAACTTTGACCATTTGGGTGTTTTTTCTTTTTCTAGGGAGGAAGGTACCCCATCTTATAACATGGACGGACAAATTCCTGCCAGAATAAAAAACCAGCGCAGGAATCAGGTGATGGCTCTCCAAAAGAAAATATCATTTGAAAAAAATAAGAGTTATGTGGGGAAAGTTGTTCCTGTTTTAATCGAAGGGCCTTCTGAGCAGTCCCCTCTGGTCCTTTCGGGGCGAATTGCGACAATGGCGCCTGATTTGATTGATGGGGAAGTGCTTGTTTTGAGTGGTTCTGCTTCAGTTGGTGAAATTGTTGAATGTTGTATTACGAAAGCTCATCCTTACGACTTGGAAGCTTGGGAGATTTCCGTTCCTCCGATTGTTTAGCGTTTGTATTGAGTTCGCTAAGTTATAAATTAACGCAATTTCCCGGATATATCAGGTGTTCAGGTTTTGAGTTTGATTGCGTTTATTGTTCTAATTATGGTTGGAAAGCTTATGCGTAGTATAAGTCCGATCTGAGCTAGACCGCCAGAGATTGTTAACAGATCGTTTTGGTAGAGAAGGCCAACAAGCATAGTTGCAGCCCCTATAACTCCCAAATAAAGTTGTAGATTTGATTCTGGATTCCATGCAAGGATGCTTAAGAGCAAAGAATACCCCAAAAGAGTTAACCCAATAATTCCTCCATTAAAGTGGATATGGGAACTGAAGTAAAACATCGGAAATATTGTAATTGAAAGAGCAGCGCCCAATATTTTTTTGTTTGCTAGAAAGATTCCCCAAGCTGATAATATAGCGACGAAGAAAATTAGGCTTTTCTTTGGTGTAGGCAATTGATAAAGATATAAAGATATTAATATTCCAGCTGCAATGCATAATTTACTCATAGTGTATTTTTTATTTGTATTAAGAATAAGATCTTTTTTGAGATGAAACAGAAAGATCATCGGTGTTAATGCAAGTAATAGCCCTGCTGTTGCATGGGTTGCGATTGCTGAAAAAGGGATGGGATCCACTGATGATCGGTTAAGATTCGCTCCAAGTTTAATCCCTAATAAGCATGTTTCAATTAAAGCGACTGATGGCCAGAAGAAAATTGAGAATGGATCTCTTAAGTATTCGCGCAATGCCAGAATAACTCCAATTGTAATAAATCCACCCCCATCTGAAATCATATCTGTTCTTGGCGCTAGGATAAAACCAAGCAATACTACCAATATTCCTAAAAGAATAAATGTCCAAGTAATTTTTTTGAATGCTCCTTGAGGAGAAAAGTATTTTAAGAGTAAAAGAAGAACAACGCCCAAGAGCAATTCATGTAATAACATCAAGAGAGGGTAATGCATAATGGGGAGTTCAAGCTTGGGTTTCAACATTAAGCTACCAATGATACTTGAGAGCCAATAAATTAATGAAATCATTTCAACCATAACGTTTTGACCTCTCATTCCTGATCTGGAAGCTCCATTTCTTTAGTCGTGTCAAGATTGGAAGAAATTTAAATTCTATTGAAGGACTGATCTAGCTGCAAACCTATTAGATATCAAAAAAATTATCTATAAGTAGAACCGTTCATTTCCCTATACTTAAAGTAAAATTCTAATTTATCCTTTGCATAGTGTTAAAATTTTAGTAGACTAGTCACTGCTTCTATTGCGAGAGTGGCGAAATGGCAGACGCACCAGACTTAGGATCTGGCGGGTAACCCCCGTGCGGGTTCAAATCCCGCCTCTCGCACCAAGATTGATCTTTAAAGCAACGATTCACAACCGAATGGTATCGCCTAATCATCACATTATAAACTCAATTTAGCATCTAACTAGCTTTATTATTTTTTAAACGTTTTTTAGTAAATGAGATGAAAGTTAGATTAGCTTTTATGAGTATTGATAAGATGGTCAGAAGAAATACTTGCCCAGGTAGTAGTCATCCTTACTCTTTCCTTTCAAGGCGTAAGGAGGGTATTGAATGAGTAAATAAAATGTTAATATGCCAAAAAATAAAGTTGTGTACTTATCAGCCCTCAGTTTTTATCCTCTGCTATCTTATAACGTATTTAAGATGTCTTAAGCCTTACTACTTTCATTCCAATAGGAAGGACTTTAGCCGCAATAATCCGTAACCTTAAATTGAAGCTTGTTTTAAAGTTTTCTGAGTTCTAGGGGGAGTTCCCGATACAATGCTTTTGTGTTTTAATCTTTGGGAAGAGTATTGAATGAATCTTCAAAAAGCTAAAAGTTGTGGGAGGATCTGATGGGAAAGAGAATTATGGTATTGG
>JAJZHL010000008.1 GCA_021804505.1 Pseudomonadota bacterium
ATAATTGGGTAGTCGAATACATACCCCTCTTCCATGGCAAACTCTTTGACAAATCTACCACAAGCAACGCTTGACACTATTATCTGAATGGGAAAAACATCAACCGACTGAATTAACTGCTCTCTCATATTAAGCTTTTCAATAAAATGGTTATCTATACCAACCATATCAAGCTTACTCATGATAAAAGACGAAATATTATTGTTTAAAACTCCTTTGCCTGAAATATCAAAAACTTCTCCATTTTCCAAAGTAATTTGGTCAGAAAAGGACATAATAAAGGCGAAGTCTTCCTTGGATTGATACAAGGTTTTGCTAGAGCCTTGGTATAATTTTTGTTTCATTATATTTAGTGATTAGAAGAATAAATTAAATAAATATTTGATGCTAACGAGGCCTGCGGCAACTGCCAAAAAAGCGACCAAAAGCCCTATAATGGAAATTACTACTCCAAATAATATGACTAATCCATCCCTGTTTAATAGGCCAAGAGACATTACTACTATTCCAAGAGCTGGCGCAGCATTCGTCAGAGGCAGAGGAATTGCTACAGAAATTGCACAAAGTAAAGAGATAAGACCTACAAATTGTTCACAATATATAGATTGAGCAAAAGTAAATCTAGGTTTTATATATTTCTCAAACGATTTAAGAATTGGTACAGCTTTATTACTAATACTGATTAACATACTATTATTAATTTCATATTTATTAATCTTCTCAGGTAAAAATACCTGCTTGAATCCACATAACATTTGAATAGATAAAATGATCAAAGGGGTTCCCATGATGGTGGTAAAACCAGGAGGGTACGGCAATGGAATAGCTACAGGCAAAGCAAAAAATAACATCATTAATAACAGTCCATTCTCGTTGAACTCTGTTAGCAACTCGCTAACTTTAGTTTTTTCTTCTTTTTTCTTTTTACCAAGATTAAGAAATATAGTAGAGACTTTTTTTGAATCCAGCGGCGCTTTATAGGAGTGTCTTTTAAACATTTTGTTTCGTTATTAATTTTATAAATAATTGGCAACAATAAAGTAACTTCAACAACCATAGATTATTTGAAAATAGTGAATAAGCAAGTAAATAATTTTATCTTTTAGAGTAGCGTATTATATAATTTACATAATGGGCTACTTGTGTTAATATGATAAATCTAGCCAATCTAGACATAAATAGAGGTTAATATGGAAAAGTGGCAGTTATATGAGGCCAAAAATAGGCTTAGCAATATTGTAAACATGGCTATGCATGGTAAGCCGCAATGTATTACCAGATGGGGAGATGATGCAGTAGTAGTGATTGGAATAAAAGATTACCTTGAACTTCAAAATAAAAAGCCTGAATTTAAAGAATTTTTATTAAGTGGACCAAAATCAGAGGAACTAAAGATAGAAAGAACTAAGGGACAAGTGAGAGGAGATATAGAATTATGAAATATCTTCTTGATACTAACATAATATCGGAGCTAAGGAAGCAAAACCCAAATAAGCAAGTAATTGATTGGCTTGCTAACATTCATCCTAATCAACTATATCTTAGTTGTTTGACTATTGGGGAAATCAAAGTTGGGATACTAAAGTTAGCAAAAAAAGATAAAAAGGCAAGTTTAAGCTTAATGAAATGGCTAAATAGCTTAATAATCGATTATGCTAAACAAATTGTTGGGATTAATTTAGAAACTTGTGAGGTGTGGGCAGAATTGATAAGTATTGATAGTAGTAATGCTATTGATAGTTTAATAGCAGCACAAGCTAAGCAGGAGAATATGGTTATGGTAACCAGGAATATTAAGCATTATAGTATGTTCGGCATCGAATTATTAAATCCTTTTGGTTACTAATAACATCACCCCTTCAACTGTCCAGTTAATTTTTGGTAATCAATCACCGATGGGTTCGGACCAATAATAGATAATGTTGGTTTCGTGGTGAATGTTTTGTTATAGACATCAATTAAGTTCTGCTTATTAGTGCTCATAATATACTCAATGCTCTCTTCTATAGGTATCATTCTACCAAACACTGCAAAATTTTTACCAATTTCTTCAGACTTATAAGCAGTTTTTTCCTGTGCTATATATATGCTAGTCTTTAACTGTACTTTCGCCCGTTCAATTTCTTCGGCCTTTACATCGCCTTGCAATTTTTTAATTTCACCAATTAAATTTTCTGTCAGTAACGGTAATTTTTCATGGCTAGTGGAAGCATATATACCGAATATTCCGCTATCACAGTATGAAGTATTATAGCTACCAATTGAGTATGCTAGACCAAGATTTTCTCTAATTTGTTGGAATAATCTTGATGACATCCCATTACCAAGTATTAGTGATAGGATTTGAGTATGGTATAGTTGCTGTATGTTAAAATATGAGACACTTTCGAACCCTAGCAAGACAGTAGTTTGCTCAAGGTCCTTAATTATACTAGAATTCCCTCCTATATATCTAGCCTTGTCAAACGAATTATTCTGCTTACTCTTTAATGAGGAAAATAACTTCTCTGCAAAATTCACCACCTGCATATGTGAAATATTGCCCGCTACCGACAAATAGATATTTTCAGCATTATAATGCTTGTCAATATATTGCTTGAAATGGCTTCTATCAAGCTTTGCTAAAGTTTCGGCAGTACCTAAAATTGACCTACCTAGCGCTTGGTTTTGATAGGCAGTGCTAGAAAAACTTTCATAAATTAACTCATCAGGATTATCCTGAACATGCGCTATTTCTTGAATAATTACCTGATATTCTTTGGCAATTTCTTCCTCTGCAAAAACAGAATTTTGAATAATATCCGCCATTATCTCTAATGCTTTATAGCAATTCTCGCTTAACACCTTAGAAAAATATACTGTCTGCTCGTAACCAGTATAGGCATTGAAATGCCCACCTATCGAATCAAACTCTTCAGCGATTTGCTTAGCATTTCGTGTTCTCGTTCCCTTA
Organism: Pseudomonadota bacterium; assembly: GCA_021804505.1. GTDB lineage: Bacteria > Pseudomonadota > Alphaproteobacteria > Rickettsiales > Rickettsiaceae > Tisiphia. Next base: position 2,954 of record JAJZHL010000008.1, read on the forward strand.
AATGCCATATGTTCAAGAAAATGCGATATACCGATTTCTGTAGACTCTTCATAACGACTCCCTACATTAACTATTAAGTTGATAGATACAGAATTTACGTTAGCCATGCTATAGGTAAGGACAGTCAGACCATTTTGAAGCTTGCTTGAATTAAAAGTCATTTAATATGAATAAATTTTAAATAATAAACACAATAGAGCTTGAACTCAACTTATGCAATAGTTAAGCTAAATAATACAGTTATTAAGAACTTTACAGCGCACAGAGGAAGAGCTAAACAAGTCAGTATGTGCAATTTTGCACATACTACCCTAGACAGCAAGACATAGTAATACTAAATATTATAATTTAGACATGATTATATCAGTCGGTCATCGAGTCAATTCTAAGCTAGGGATAAAGTTTAGAAAATCGGCCTCTAAGGTACCAAAAGAGCATCTGATTCATGGCTATCTGCCAAATGTATTGATACTCAATCTCAAACACTCTGCAACCAAGTAACACTCCAACCCTCCTGAGTTATCAATACAAAATTTTATTAATTTCTAATCCTCAGAATAACCTGCATGGACTTCTGGCCCCTCACCTAGTTTGGGTACTGTTTGATCGTCTGTAGCGCTAGTGTTATTTATAGATATAGAGTGTCCACTTAATATCGACAAGCCTTTTTTTATTATATCATCGACGGTATGCGTTCTTAAATAATTTTCTATACCATCATGGGCATCAAACATACTATCTAACTGATGCGCAAGCATCCCTGTTGGTTTTATAAGAGCCTTGAAGACAAAAGTACCTGTTAATGCTTCTTGTGCATTAAACGTCTTTATAATGCCATGCTGCTTGCTAAACGCATTTAAATATTGTGCACCTTTGTGGATATGAACATCTAGAGCATATTTTTGTCCAGGAGATAAGCGTGTACCAAACTCACCCCGCAAACGCAATACTTCTGCCTGCAAAGGGGTATAAAGCTCTTCATCAATAGGTAGTTCAGCATCATACCGACTATTTAATGTATTATATATGCCCATCAAAATCACAACCAACGTTGGATCTTTTGGCACTTGGTAAAATCCTGTATTATACACATGAGCTAGATACAATATTACTGGCCACCCCCCATGGACCGTAGATTTCCAAAGATTCTCTACATAATTGGCATATAGATCATATATTTTTTGCGGTTGACAATCACTAGGACGGTCACTACTCATTAAATCAATTACTTGATCTCTCTGACGCATTGCAAGTTCAAAAAATCCCTCTGCACTTAACATTTGCTCTTGATTACGTCTTAGCATAAATTTCCTTCATTAAAAAACCAAGCATACTAATATAGAATTAAATAACAAGAAGAATGCCAGCTTTACGAAACAGAGCCATTGCGCTTCCTTGAAAGTTGGTTCTTACTCAAAAATTTGCAGGAGACAAGGATCACAGGCCTGCACCGTACGGTCATGTACGTGTGAGAATTCGAGAACCAGTTAGAGATACAAATTACCAGTAGAAGAAGTTTTATGCAGGAAGACCATCAAATTATGCTAGGTCTTTAGTCAATGAATATCCTATTAGTAATCAAAAAAGAACTATTAATTTTTACCAGTATTCCACAATCCACCTTCCGTACTAGCTTCTTGGCGGAAGGTGTAAACCATACACCAAACTATCATACTGAACATACCTATAATAGCACTCGCAAACATGCCAGCCATTAGTGTCAGACAAAATTGCTCTAGAGGCGAATTACAGAGAACAAGCTCCGCCGAAGTGCCATCATATAAATCTAGAATGTCTGAAGAAACGCTAGAACTTCGGCGTCCATCACTAAAACTATTATAGGAAGTATGCCCCCAACACCTAAGAGAGGAAGTTCTTCATCACTCTCAGCCATTTTATATAAATATTGTTCATTGTATATAATTATACTATATCGTATAGGCCTTTGTTTCTAGAAATATGTTCCCTGTTAAACAACTATTTTCAACCACTATGGATATTTTGTCATGAAAACTTATTATTCTTAGGGAAACCGCTTGGAGGCATCTTCCCTACCCCCCCTCTTTTCCCCAAAAACGGTAGAATATCTTTTTCCACAATAGTTTTCTCTCCAACCTTCCAGCTTAGACCTGTCATACTATCAAATATTTTAACATCTGTTAGTTTAGCCTCTTTGAATTTTTGCAAGATCACACCTTGGCCGCGTTTCATTTCAGGTATTTCGCTTATTTGGAATATTAGCAATTTTCTATTTTCTCCAACGCAGGCAACATAATCTCCTTCTACCTTAGCACATATAAGGCAAAAATGCTCTTCTGGCACCTGCATAATTTGTTTGCCCAGTTTTGTTTGAGCCACAACTTCATCTGCATTTACGATAAACCCTTTACCATTATTGCTGGCAAGTAGTAACTTTTGGTTTGGTGTATATACAAGCATACTGGTGATAGCTTGATTATCTATATCTACCATCAGTTTTATGGACTCCCAATTGCTTTTACCTCTAAAAATATTATCGGCAAGCAAAGTAAAAAAACGCCCGGTAGAGCTCAGAATCAAGATTTTATCAGTAGTATAGGCTTCTATAACAAATTGCTTAGTATCTCCCTCTTTGTATTTGATAGACAATAAATCAATATTATGCCCCTTTACAGAATTAATCCATCCCATTTTTGAACATATTATAGTAACTGGCTCTTTGGTAATATAAGCGGAAATATCAATGACCTGTGTATCTGGACTAACCTCTACAAAGCTCGTTCTACGCTCCCCTAATTTTGTACCAAAACCAAATTTCTTCTGAACCAACTTGACTTCGTCTTTTATAACCTTTTTTAGTTCATTCTTATCTTGCAAAATCTTTTGCAAATTAGCATGCTCTGCTTTTAGGTTATTATATTCTGCAATAATTTCTTGTTCTTCAAGCTTCCTTAAAGACCTGAGTCTAGTATTGAGAATTGCTTCAACTTGGATATCAGTTAATTGAAATCTGGCAACCATAATCTGCTTAGGTTCGTCTTCCTCACGGATAATTTTAATGATCTCATCAAGGTTAAGATATGCTATCTTTAAGCCTTCTAAGACCTCTAACCTATGTTCGATCTTTCCAATAAGAAATTTTGACCTACGAGTAATAATATTTTGCCTGTGCAATAAATATTCATTTAATATTTCTAATATATTAGCCACTTTAGGAATATTATTAGAACCAATTACGTTCATATTAAGTTGGATTCTGTTTTCTAGAGAAGATAACTTAAATAATGACTCCATAATAAGATCAGGATTACAATTACGATCCCTAGGCTCAATAATCAACCTTATATCTTCTGCCGATTCATCTCTAATATTACTAATTAATGGAATTTTTTTATCCTTAAGCAATATAGCTATTTGCTCAACAAGCTTCGATTTCTGAACTTGGTAGGGTAATTCGGTAATTACCAATTGATACAAACCATAACTTAGCTCTTCTTTTTCCCACCTTGCTCTTACTCTGAAACCTCCACGACCGACTTTATATGCTTGATGAATATAATCGACTTTATCTACAATTACTCCACCTGTCGGGAAATCTGGCCCTTTAATAAATTGCAAAATATCCCCGACATTTGAGTCAGGATGATCTAGCAAATAAATTAGAGCATCACAGAGTTCATGTAAATTATGTGGCGGAATGCTTGTGGCCATCCCTACAGCTATCCCTTCCGAGCCATTAGCAAGCAGATTTGGAAACATAGCTGGCAGAACTATTGGCTCTAAATCTGAATCATCATAGGTAGCACGAAAATCAACTGTATCTTTATCTATGTCCTCCATTAATAAAGGACAGATCTCTGTCATTCTTGATTCGGTATAACGCATAGCAGCGGCATTGTCCCCATCAATAGAACCAAAATTTCCCTGCCCATCGATTAAGGGGTAGCGAAGAGAAAAGCTTTGTGCCAGACGCACCAATGTATCATATACAGCCACATCCCCATGCGGGTGATATTTACCTATTACGTCTCCTACAACCCTTGCACATTTTTTATAACCAGATGTTGGCTCTAACTTCAATTGGAGCATAGCATATAGCAATCTACGATGTACAGGTTTTAGCCCATCACGGACGTCGGGTAGTGACCTTGACATAATTGTAGACAGAGCATAAGAAAGATAGCGCTCTGATAAGGCATTACCAAAGTCAATATGTTCTATTTTTGCATTATCATTCATTTCAAGCTGTATATATTAATTAAAAAATCTATGTTATCACAAGCCGTAATAACCAATCCAACGTCATTGCGAGGAAGTTATACTTCCGAAGCAATCCAGTCTACTAGGAATGGATTACCACGCCACTTCGTGGCTCGTGATGACAGATGGATAGTTTTCGTACTAAAAACTACCCTACCAACCTACCATAAAACTCCACTATTTTCTCTTTAACCATATTAGGATCGTTTGTAAGGTTCACGGTACCTCTAAATTCAGCTGAATTAGCAAGCCCGCTACTATACCAACCAATATGTTTTCTAGCAAGTTGTACCCCTGTATCTTGCCCATAATATTCGAGCATGGCATCATAATGTTCAAGAACTACTTTTAATTGCTCTTCCATAGATGGCGCAGGCAATTCTTTACCAGTCTCTAAATAATGAGCTATCTGGTAAATAAACCATGGCCTTCCATAAGCTCCCCGCCCAACCATTATTCCATCTGCTCCAGATACCCTCAAACATTCTTTTGCCTTATCGAATGAGGTGATATCCCCATTAGCAATAACAGGTATTTTCACTGCATCTTTAACTTGTCTAATAAATTCCCAATCTGCCTCGCCTGAATAAAATTGGCACCTGGTTCTACCATGTACAGTAATCATCTGTATCCCTACATCATATGCTATTTTAGCAAGAGTTGGTGCATTTCTAGTATGCTCATCCCATCCTGTCCGCATTTTTAAGGTCACAGGGACTTTTACTGCCTTTACTGTAGCTTCTAAAATCTTAGCGGCCAATTTTTCATCTCGCATTAAGGCAGAACCAGAATATCCCCCTACTACTTTTTTAGCTGGGCAGCCAAAATTTAAATCTATAATTTTTGCCCCCATGTCCTCATTCATTTTAGCTGATTCTGCAATTACATCCGGTTCACAGCCAGCAAGCTGCACGCAAGCCCCAGTATCGTCATCTTTAATAATCGCACATTTTTGCATTGATTGTCTGGTTTCAATAATCATGGCTCTACTTGCTACCATTTCTGACACCACAAGCCCTGCCCCAAATTTTTTCACCAGCTTTCTATACGGCAAATCCGTAACTCCTGACATTGGAGCCAATATCACTGGATATGGGAGCTGAATATTACCTATTTTTATAGACATAAGTTTTGCTTAATTGTTAGTTAAAACAGTACTATACGCACCATCTTCTTTTTTAATAATGTCATAGCTTCGCTGAGCTATCGAATCAACAAAATGAATATTGCCAGATATACCGATATAAGGTGACTTGGAGTTCATTTGAGCTAGGAAATTCTCTTCTACATATTTGTCGTCAATATATTTTGAGGTCATTCTTCCGAGGTCATAAGCCATGGCATGCATAAAGGTCATATGACCTATCCCCATCGCTTTTACCCTCTCTGGTACATCGCTGTTTATAATATTTAACGAGCCGGTAAACATGAAATTTATATGTTCAGGATAGTCTATGTCAATTCTATTATCCCCTATTATAATCGCCTTCTTATCTAAGTTATATTTGTGAATACTGTTAAAAATCAGCTGTAAATTTTTAGCATCATCTGACAAATACACTACTGGCCTGGTTGATGTATCTTCCATCTCGTTTAAATTATCCACAGTATTTGATACAACAAGCACAGCCTTGTCTATCGATTCTGGCGTATTAGCATAAAATTCACTCCGCACTAAGGTGGCATTTTTCTTAATTACTATATTTTGTATTACTTCATTTACTGTCTGCGAATGTGACCCGGATGGTAAAAGGGCAATATAATTTTTATAATCATTATCTGCAAAATAATTTACTATTCTCACCAGCTGCTTCAAAGGAGCATGACCGAAGACAAATAGCTTGCTATCAGCAAGAGCTGGATCATTAGACATAGTAATTACTATTATATTTTTTTCTTTGGCTTTCTTTGCAATTAAGGAAGTTAAGTTTGAATATAATGGTCCTAAAATTATTTTTGCCTTGCTAGCTACTATTTTGTTCATAGCGGCAAGTATTTTAGTTTCATCCGAGCCATCATAGGAAGTAACATGTACATAACTGTTAAGACCATCTTCCAAGCCCATTTTTATTAGCTTGTCGTATTGCCTGCCCAAAACAGCATTTTCACCGCTTAAAGGCATTAGAATTGCTATTTCTAAAACCTCTCGTGGAGCCTCTTCTTTAACCGTCAAAGTTGATTCGTGGGATTGACATGATGATAAAAAAGCAAAACTTATCAATGATAAGATGACGTAAAAAATTTTTTGCTTTATACTACTCATAATTAATACTCCTACTCGATAATTGCAACTTTTGAGCTTATATGATCTACCAACCTGGTCTTTATATTGTTTCAACCCCTATTGGCAACCTGTACGATATAACCTTAAGAGCCATTACCACCCTCAAAAATTCCACGATAATATTATGCGAAGATACTAGAATATCAAGAAAATTACTAGCGAAACATAATATAACCGCTAAGCTCCAATTATATAACGATCATAGCGGGGAACAAGATAGATCTAATATCAGGAAATTAATTGATAATGGTGCAATAATTAGCTTAATATCAGATGCTGGCACTCCATTAATTTCAGATCCAGGCTATAAATTAATTACTGAACTTAAAAAGTATAATTATCATATAGATGTCGTCCCAGGAGTTTCTTCAGTAACGACTGCATTAACGATTTCTGGACTACCCTCAGATCGTTTCCTTTTCGCAGGTTTTTTACCTAAGACAACTGAAGGTAGACAAAAGCTCTTCACTGAACTATCTAGTATTAAAGCAACATTAGTTTTCTTTGAAACTGCAAATAGGCTGTTGGATTCCCTACACTCTGCCCTCTCTACCCTTGGCAATAGAACAATAGCAGTTGCACGGGAGCTAACCAAGTTACATCAAGATGTACGCACGGGTACTATCAGCGAAATTATGGATTTTTATCAGCATAATATCCTGAAAGGCGAAATAGTATTACTAATTTCTGCAGATGCTCCCGTAGATAATCAAGATGATTTAGCAAGAAAGCTACACCAAATGGCAGGCAACTATCTTGCTAAAGGATGGAGCGCCAAAACTGTTAAAGATGTCATAGGCGAGAATTACGGTAAAATTTACAGCAAAAAAGAAATTTACTCTGCTGTTAATAAAATCAAAGAACAAAGGTAACTTTTAACTGTTATTTTACAGTCACAGCTAAAATATTCTCACGTTATTTTACGTATAAATTATACTTTAGACCATCCCCCCTACAACGTGTGTTACCGTTAATCACATATAGATTAGTTAAAAATTAGGAGGAATTTATGTCAAAAATAGATATAACATTATCAGAAGCGCAAGAGGAAGAATTATTTAAAAATTTAGAGGAAAAATAGAAAGAGTTAGAAAACTTAGTTGATAGCTTTATAGCAGAAACAGCGAAAGGTACAATAACAGAAGAAAAAGTAGGTGTTTTTTATGATAAATTACTAACCACTCTTGAAGCACAAGGTTATCTTACAAAACAGGATCTCACTAATATAAAAGGAGATCCTGATTATCCAGCTAATGTTAAACAAATAACACAATTAATAACCAGTCAAACACCAGACCTAAAAGGTACAGACAAAATGTGCTATAAAGTAGCACGATAGAAAAAGCTTTATCCGAAGGCATAAAAATTACTTCTTCTAAAATTACTGCAGAAACTCTACAAACAAAAAGACTCAAAAAAATTGGAGAAAGTAATATAGAAAAACTTGAAGCAAGAAGAACAAAAGAACTACCTTTATCCAGACTCTAAGACTGTAAACCACGGTTGTTGATTCCATTTTGCCACTATTGCTAGGATCAACAACCATATTTCATAACCAAATTATAGCTTTTTCTATTTACGTTATTTTCTATGTGTTACTGTAGGAGCGAATAGTGCATACAATGAGGATTTTATGGCAAAAAAAAGTACAGATAATATTGTAATATCAACGAACCCATATCGTTTTACAGATTACAACACAGACCATCCATATATTACGGGTCCATTGAAACATTTTTATAAAAGCGAACAGCATATTTCCAAAAATGCTAAAAAAGAGAACGTACAAAAAGAGAGACAAGCTGGGGTAAGCGAGATAATAGGTTTTTCTATCTATCAGCAGCTATTAGGCCACCCTACTCAGGAGTCTATACTCACACACCATAACACTCTAGACGCCCTTTATGTACGCTCTGAATTTTTTGCCACCAATCCTAGCACTCTTGGAAAATTTTATGAAAAACAGACAGAAAAATTAGTGTCAGGACCAGCAACAATGCAAAAACTGCAAGGCTTTGAGCAGGCAATCGCTGCTTGTCATATTTTGGGGGAAACAGCTTATGATGATAAAACGTTAAAGGTAAGTGGTAATACTATCAGCCAAACTGATTTTAATGGAGCCTTTACAGGTAGCTCACCTACAGATTTTAGTAGTATGGCTGCAGTGACATCTAAAAACTTCTCCTCACTCCGCAGGCAGCATGTAATTGCAGAAGGTAACCTGCCCTTTAATATTGAAAAATATAGCCTGGCTCTAAATAAAATGCTAAAGGATTACGATGAACAAAATATGAATGCTGTCATTGCACAAAGACTTGATGATCTACAAAAAGCAGGATTTGACCCTAAAGGGCTTGTATACAAGGACCATAAAGGTCAATCTGTTAGTATTAACAGCTTTGATGATCTAAAAAAATTCTATAAAGGTCAAGCAAAGCAAAATATTGCTAATATGCAAGAAATTGCTAAATCCGCAGAAATAGTAGCAAAATTTAGTAATGCCCCATCTGGGTTTAAGGACATCAGGTGGCTCGAAGAATTTGCACGTACAAAATTTAAAGACCCAGTAGCCTATGCTGCACATCATAATATCCAAATCGAAGGCAAAAATGCTTTGGACTGGGCTCATGATAATGATTACAAGATAAAAGTTACTCCTGCAAAAGGATCCGCACAAAACTTCACAGCACTAGAATATATTGTTCATAGCAAGTCCGCAGGACGAGAACTCTCAGAAGCTGAAGAACAATTTGTAGCTCAAGCAAATATGGCTGGTTTAATAAAGCATGAAGCTAAAACAGACTCTGCTCTCTATGCAAAAAGCAAAGCAGCATCTCAAGAACAAGCTGCTATCGGAGCAATAGTTAACTTAGTTGATAATTTGGTGGAAGAAGCTACAACCAAGAAATTGACCGAGGAACAAGTAACAGAATTTTACGATAAATTGTTGAATAACCTCAAAAAACAAGGATACCTTACAGATAAGGAAGTTGCTAATATAAAAAAGAGCGACCACTATAAAGATAATGCCAAAGAAACAGCAAGGTTAATGAATAAAGAACTTGAACCGCTAGGGCTAAAAGACAGAGATGCTCTATATTATAAAGTAGCAAATTTTGCTAAAGCAATAGGTTTACCAGACGGAATATCTAATTACTTTATGAGCCAAATTACCCCGAAGAAATTGACAACACTCCATGCAATGGAGCAGGCAATATCTAAGCGTGTTCAAATAGATAATATTGTTCCTGAATCTGTTGTGAGCACACGGAAAATACAAACTACAAGGCTTAAGCAAGTCAATGAAAGTAGTACAGAAAGACTGGAAGCAAGAAGAAAAAACCAATCTCAATCGGCTGTGAGGAATAGATGAACCATTGTTGCATGATTGGAGAAAGTGAGGAGACATAGGGTTACGGGCATACCCCCGCATCAATAATCCTTTCACTCCTCACCACTTAACATCGCAAGGCACAGCTCGGCAACTTGGGTTCGGTATTTTTGTCTACCTAAGTAGCCATCTACTAGTTTAAGATCTTCGAAATGCTTATTAGTAGTTGGTAAATGTTTGCAAATTCTAACTAAATCTTCATCAGTAATAAAATGCCTACGCGGCAAATCTATCATACTCGCCTGCTCTTCCCTGTAAGCCGCTATTATCTTCATTCTACGAGTAAATGAGCTGGAATGATTATTAAACTTTACCTTTTTCCAAGCTGTAGATGCATTAACTGCATAATTTGCTATAGTAAGCAAAGAGGTGTGGACTTTGTTATTATATACATCTTGCTTATTAGTCTTTGTAATTATTTCCCCGAGTACTTCATAAATTCTTTCTAAATGCTCTACATCCTTAATTGCATAATCTAACATATCATTACTAATCGGGCGTTTTAACCAGTCAGCTCTCTGATAAGTTTTATCAATCTCAATACCGCATATCTTATAGCATATATCTCCATAACTTAAATACTGCCCAAACTCACAGAGCTGCGCTGCTATCTGAGTATCAAAAACATTTTTTGGAAGCTTTTTGAATAGGTGATAGAATATTTCAAAATCTTCCCTGGGAGCATGAAATATTTTAACTATCTGATCATTTAAAAACACCTCATTAAGAGGAGCAAGAACTAAGTTACTCAAAGTATCTATAATGACCTTGTGAGAACCTGCCATAACTTGAATTATACTGAGTCTCGCATAATAAGTATTCTTTCGTACAAATTCTGTGTCAACGCTAATAGTTTTACAACTTTGGATTTGCTTGCAAAACTCATTTAAGGCTCTTTGATTATCAATGATAAGCATTGTCTATCATAATAGGTAACATATACTCTCTAACTTTACTTTTACTTTACTTTAAAAAGGTATCAACAAATTGCTTAACCAAAGGTACCTGGTTCACTGCTCACCTCACCTATCATCCAAGCACCTTGATTCTTATTCATTATATAATCCAAAATTGTTTCACCTTCCCAATGTGACATTTCATGTAACAAACATCTTAATAACCATTTGCTTGGTTCTGTTTCACTAT